>JAQXRK010000111.1 GCA_029218485.1 bacterium
GTTCGCCCCGGAGGTTCTTAATATAATCGATAGTGCTGATTGTCGGATGCAAACGCATCTGATGCCGCTGGGCATACTGCTCTTTTGTTAAAACAAGTATGGCATTGCCCGTGGTTTCGTCGGTTATATCTGATACAGCAATGGGTATAGAAGCTGTGGTATCACCCCTGAAAGAACCATCAACAAGGATTTCATCGGTCCGTTTTCCTTTATGAAACAACATGGTACACAAGGCCTGTGATGCATCAACAAAGCTGCTATCTTCAGCAATAATACGAATAGCTTTCAGAGATGTCGTTTCCAGCAAGAGAGTACGCAACTTCGAACAAGTCTTGTCAGACAGAATCGAGGCGGGTATCAAAAGAGAGCCAACACCATCTGGTGCAAGATACCTTTGAACAATTTCCTCAACGAAGAGCTTATAAATGTTGATTGTTCCAGCAGAAGAATTGGGAAAGAATTTGCTTGCCAGTTTGCCGATTTCGAAGTACTTGGTCTTATCCCGCTCGTATTCGCCATCAGTGTCATAATGCCCCTTTTCGGCTTTCAGGTTTTTATATGGCGGATTAGTTACTACGAAGTCAAATCCAGATCGAACAACATCAGC
Source organism: bacterium (assembly GCA_029218485.1). Classification (GTDB taxonomy): domain Bacteria; phylum Bacillota; class Clostridia; order Christensenellales; family CAG-138; genus Aphodomorpha. The sequence continues at coordinate 608 of JAQXRK010000111.1, forward strand.
CGGAAAAACATCGGTTATCGGGATATAACGGGTAATCTCTGCGTCCACGTCTACAAGCAAGCCAGAACCAATATGAGTCGCAAAGTAATGATTATCAAGTTCAATACCAAACGATTCCTGGGCAAAAAGTGTTAGATTCTTGCGGTACACAGTTAGAGCTGTACTGTTAATGTCGCACACATAGATATTGTTAAGCAGCGTTTTATACTCTTCGGCTGTATAACCAAGTTCTTTACATACCCGAAGAAATGCAAAAACAAAGTTGCCCGTTCCTACACATGGCTCCAGGAAGGTGCAGTCAAATAAGGTTTTCTTTTTTTCTGAAGAGAGGCTGTCTACCATTTCCCTCATCATTGCAAGCGTAAGCTCTAAATCTGTGTAGTAGCTTCCCGTTTGCTTCCTGTGTAAGGAATTCATAGAATGCTCAACGTCGTATCCATCTTGACTAATTGTCTTCCAGATGGCTTCTTCACTCGTGAAGCTCATTTATTTCCTCCTAAACCTCGTTAGCAGATATCATCATCTGACAAATGAGAAAATGAATTTTCAAGTAATGGTCCAATTGGCTTAAGACTTGATTTCAAATACTTAAGCAAATCGGTATCATCAATATAATAGTACATCCGGGGTACGATGAACCCTGGCAGGTCGCGCCTTATTTGCTCAAGCGAGATGGATGATGTTTTCTGAAAGGACAATACTGGCATCGCCCATCTGCAATCAGTCATAAACTCTGCAATTCGAGCTTTAACCTCGGGTGTACGGTCAGAATACTTGGACGGCCAATCAGATAACTTCTCCCTCTCGCCAAATACAGCAATTCCAGAGATCATTTTCTCTGGCGCGCTCACATAAAAGAATGCTGTTGTTTGCTCTGTAGGAAAGTGTTTTCTGTATTCAAACTTCTTCTCACCTGACTCCAATAAATGGAACCATACAGGTTCAAAACTCAGAAGGATGGTTTTCATTTGATCGTATCCTCCTCTTGGGGTCCATCTGAGTGAAGTTTAAGAATAATCTCATTTGCAGCTTTATCCAAGAAAATATCGAATTTACTACACCCCTTGACAATGGGGAGATTTGCAAGGATCGTTTTTGGCATTCGTACCCGCATATCCTTTTGCAATACATAAGTGTCCAAGTAAATACGATCGTTATCCATATCAAAGCCTCCTATTTTAGTCTAACACCAGACTAAATTATACCACGCTTTCAGTCCAAAATCAACATGATAATATTAATTGTATTCATCTAACCTGTAGCCTCGCCACGCAATTATCTAACCTGTAGCCTCGCACTTCGGCATTTTCGGTGTGCAGGATAGATGATGAAAAAGTTTGAAAGGGATTCCGGGCTGCCGCCGGTTTTTGGGGGCAAACCTCGGAATCCCTTTATTTCAGTACATTTCAGCCCTTTCCGGCATCGGTTCTCGTCATCAATACTACTGTTTCAACATGCGCCGTCTGCGGGAACATGTCCACCGGTGTGGCGCTGATGAGCCGGAAGCCGTGCGCGGCGAGGAGCTTGCAGTCGCGCGCGAGCGTGGCCGGGTTGCAGGAGACATAGACCACGCGACTGGCGCCGCTGTGCGCGATGGCGGCGAGCACGCGCTCGTCGCAGCCCTTGCGCGGCGGGTCGATGACCAGCCCGTCGATGCGGCCCGGCAGCGTGGGCAGGACATCCTCAACATTGCCGCAGAGGAACTCGGCGTTTTGAATGCCGTTGTCCGCGGCGTTGCGCTTTGCGTCGCGGATGGCCTCCGGCACGCTCTCGATGCCGATGACGCGCCCGGCATGCTGCGCAAGCAGCAGCGAGATGGTGCCGACGCCGCAATAGGCGTCCACGATGGTTTCGTCCGGCTTTGCGTCGAGCAGGCGCGCCGCCTCGCCGTACAGCACAGCGGTCTGCTGCGCGTTGACCTGCAGAAACGACTGCGGGCTGACGTTGAATGAGAGGTCGCCGATCGTTTCGAGCAGCGCCGGTTCTCCGGCGAGCAGCCGGAAATCCTCTCCGAAAATTACGTTTGTGTCCCGGCTGTTGACGTTGTGCCATACGCTGTCCACATCGGAGAGCAGCGCGAGCAGCTCATCGGCGTGGGGGAGGCGGTTCGACGCCGTGACGATCACGGCCATGGACTCGCCGGTCGTGGTGACGCGGGCCATCACATGGCGCAGCACGCCGCGGCGGGTGGTTTCATCGTAGGCGGAAACATGGCAGACCTCCGCCCATTCCTGCACGCGGCGCACGATATCCACGATGCGCTGGTTCTGGATCGGGCAGTCGGCAATGGGCACGAGCCGGTGGCTGCGCGGCGAGAAGAAGCCAAAGGCCACGCCCTGCCCGTTCGGGGCAAACGGGAAGCTGCCCTTGTTGCGATAGCGCCAGGGATCGGCCATGCCGCGCGTCTCGCCAACGGCGGGGTTCTCCATGCCGCCGAGCCGCTCAAGCGCGTCCACAACGGTCTGCCGCTTGACCTTGCACTGCTCGCCGTAATCGAGGTGCTGCAGTATGCACCCGCCGCAGGAGGGGTATGCGCCGCAGACCGGCCGCACGCGCTTGCCGGACGGTTCCAGCAGGTCGACGAGTTTGCCGACCGCATAGCCGCTCGTCACCTTGATGATATGAACATGGACGCGCTCGCCCGGCAGCGCACCGGGTACGAACACGGCGTAGCCGTTGACACGGCCGATGCCCTGTCCCTCGCTGGTCAGCGCATCGATGGTGAGCTCGAGATCTTCGTTCTTGTGTACGGGAAGCTGCTGTTTCATTGGAGTTTGACGTTATCCTTTCCAAAGATTCGTTCCGCCTCGGCGAGAACGGCGGTTGTGGTATCGAGATAGAGATTCTTCGGCGCCTGCCGCTTGATGCGCTTGGCCGCGTCTACGAGTACGACCGGCGTGTTGCCCGGATGCAGCCGCAGAAACGCAACGGCCCGCTGCATGGCCTCGTCCGTCAGCGCCGGCAGGCGCAGATAGAAGGTCTTCTGCACCGCGTCGGCAAGCGGGCGGAGCTCCTCGATGAGCAGCGAGTTGGCCCGATCCTCGCGGATGTTGAGCCGCCCGCGCACGAGCACCGGCGTATCCTCGAGAAACAGGTTCGCATACTGCTGCACCGTGCGGGGAAACAGCACCGCCTCGCAGCTGCCGGTCACGCCCTCGAGCACCGCATATCCCATGAGCCCGGAACCGGATTTGGTGGGCTTTTGCTTGCAGCCGGTGAGCATGCCGCCGACGAGCACCGTCGTATTGTCCGCGATGCCGCTGATCCCGTCGGCCTCCTGCAGATCCATGACCGAGACGGAGAGGCTGTCGAGCGCGGCACGGTAGTTATCGAGCGGGTGGCCGGAGAAGTACATGCCAATGGCTTCGCGCTCGCGCGCAAGCAGCAGCGAGTGCTTCATCTCCGGAATGTCCGGCAGCCGCATGGCGGTGCTCTGCAGCATGTCGCGCCCGCCGCCGAGATCGAACAGCGAGAGCTGGCCGGACTCGCGCACCTTGCGGGCCGCCGCTGCGCCGTCGAACGCCTGCTCGTACACGGCGAGAAGCTGCGCGCGGTTGGCGCCCATGCTGTCAAAACAGCCGGCCGAGATCAGCGACTCGAGCATGCGCTTGTTCAGCCCGGCGGTGCGGTCGCAAAAATCGAAGAAGGTGTGGAAGGCGCCGTCCCGTTCCCGGGAGGCGACCATGTCCTGCATGACGGCCGTGCCGACGCCGCGCACGGCGGCCAGCCCGAAGCGGATGCAGCCGTTTTCGACCGAGAAGCGCGCGAGGCTTTTGTTGACGTCCGGCGGCAGCACGCGGATCCCCTGGCGGCGGGCGGAGTATACATACTCGGCGACCTTGTCGCTCGACCCCATGAAGCTGTTGATCAGCGCGGTCATGAACTCGACCGGGTAATGGTGCTTGAGGTATGCCGTGCGGTAGGCGAGCACGGCGTAGGCGGCGGCATGGGACTTGTTGAACGCGTAGGAAGCGAAGTCCATCATCTCGTCAAAAATGCGGTTGGCGGCCGCCTCCGGCACGCCGCGCCGCAGCGCGCCCTCGACGCCGTCCGTGCCGTAGATGAAGTATTCCCGCTCCTTGGCCATGACGTCGTGCTTTTTCTTGGACATGGCGCGGCGCACGAGGTCGGAGCGGCCGTAGGAATAGCCCGCGAGACTGCGGACGATCTCCATGACCTGCTCCTGATAGACCATGCAGCCGTAGGTGTTCTGCAGGATCGGCTTGAGCAGCGGGTGCGCGTAGGACACGCTCGAGGGATCGTGCTTGCCCTTGATATAGCGCGGAATCTGCTCCATCGGGCCGGGGCGGAACAGGGAGATGCCTGCGATCAGGTCTTCAAAGCAGTCCGGCTTGAGCTGGGCGAGGAATTGCCGCATGCCCGCGGATTCGAGCTGGAACACGCCGTCGGTGTCCCCGCGCGTGATCATCTCATAGATGGCGGGATCGTCAAACTCCTGTGTTTCCAGGTCCGGCGGCGTTTTGCCGCCCTCCTCGATATAGCGCAGCGCATCGCGGATGACCGTCAGCGTGCGCAGGCCGAGGAAGTCCATTTTCAGCAGGCCCAGCTCCTCGAGCGTTCCCATCGGGAACTGCGTGGTGACCACAACGTCGTTGAGCTGCAGCGGCACCACATCGGTCAGCGGCACGCCGGAGATCACGACGCCCGCAGCATGCGTGGAGCTGTGGCGGGGCAGACCCTCGAGCTTGAGCGACAGGTCGATGACCTTTTTCATGGTCTCGTCGTTCTCGTGCAGCGCCCTGAGCTCGGGGGAGAGCTGCAGCGCCTGCGAGAGCGTCATGTTCAGCACGGCGGGCACGAGCTTGGCCAGCTTGTCGACGTCCGCATACGGCACGCGAAGCACGCGCCCGACGTCGCGCAGCACCGCGCGCGCGGCCATCGTACCGAAGGTTATGATCTGCGCAACGCGGCCCTCGCCGTACTTTTCGGAAACATAGTCGATGACCTCCTGCCGCCGCTCGTAGCAGAAGTCCACGTCGATATCCGGCATGGAGATGCGCTCCGGGTTCAGGAAGCGCTCGAACAGCAGGCCGTAACGGAGCGGATTGACGTCCGTAATATCCATGCAGTAGGCAACAAGGCTCCCGGCGCCGCTGCCGCGGCCGGGGCCGACCACGATGCCGTGGGTTTTGGCGAAGTGGATGAAATCCCAGACGATCAGGAAGTAGTCCACAAACCCCATGCGCGCGATGACGCCAAGCTCGTATTCGAGCCGCTCGTGCGCGGCCTCGTCGCCGCCGCCGAGCTTTTTCTGCATGCCCTCTGCGCAGAGCTGCCGCAGGTATGTCTCGTTGTCCAGCCCGTCGGGCGCGGTGTAGTGCGGCAGGCGGCGCACGCCGAATGCGATCTCCACGCTGCATTTGTCCGCAATCTCGGTGGTGGCTGCGAGCGCTTCCGCGTCCTCGGACAGCGCGGCGGCCATCTCGTCCCCGGATTTGAGGTAGAATTCCTCCGACTCCATGCGCATCCGGTTCGGCTCATCCACAAAGCGCTGCGTCTGGATGCACAGGAGCACATCCTGCGCCTCGGCATCCGCCTTTTCGACGTAGTGCACATCGTTGGTGGCAACGGTCCTGACGCCCAGCTCCCCGGCCAGCCGGCGCAGATCGGGCAGAATGCGCTGCTGCTCGGCAAGGCCGTGGTTCTGCAGTTCGATATAGAAATCGTCCCCAAACATGGCGTGCAGGCGCTCGCCGAGCCGCTTGGCCTCGTCATACCGGCCGTGCAGGAGCGCCTGCGGGATATCGCCCGCCAGACAGGCCGACAGGCAGACAAGCCCCTCCGCGTGTTCCTCGAGCAGGTCGTAGTCGATGCGCGGCTTGTAGTAGAAGCCGTGCACAAACGCCTCGCTCGAGAGCAGCATCAGGTTTTGGTAGCCGGTCTGGTTCTTCGCCAGAAGCACCAGATGCGCGTATTCCCGGTCCTGTGCGCCCTGCCGGTCGCGCATGGAGCGCGGGGCAACGTAGGCCTCCATGCCGAGAATGGGCTTGATGCCCTCCTTCTTGCAGGCCTTATAAAAATCGATCACGCCGTACATCACGCCGTGATCGGTGATGGCGAGCGCGGTCTGCCCCTGCGCCTTGGCGCGCGCGACCAGCTCGTTGATGCGCGCGGCGCCGTCGAGCAGGCTGTACTGGGTGTGTACGTGCAGATGGGTAAACGGCGTCATGGTTCCAACTCCTTTGCAATGCGGATCAGGCGCGCGAGCCGGTGGTTCATGCCGCTCTTGCCGATCTCCGCAAGATCGGCCAGCTCCTGCAGCGTGGCATCCGGGTATTGCAGCCGCAGCCGGGCCGCCTCATACACCGGCGCGGGCAGGTCGGTGAGCGGCATATGCCTTTCGATGATACCGATGGCGTTCAGCTGCTGCAGCCCTGCGGCCACGGTCTTGCCGATGTTGGCGGTTTCGCAGTTGCTGGTGCGGTTGATGTAGTTGCGAAAATCGCGCTCGGCACGCGCGTTTTCAAAGGCGAGCGCAGCTGCGCTTGCGCCGGTTAAAGCCAGAAACCCGGCCACATCGTCGCCCTTGAGGTACACGATGTCGCGCCCCTTGCGCTCGGTGCGCTTGGCGGTCGGGCCGAGCGAGCCGATCTGCTGCGCCAGCTCCGCGGCGAAGGCGTCCGTCCGGCAGACGATTTCCAGATGGTAGCCGCTGGCGGGGTCGCTGCACGAGCCGCTCCCCAGAAAGGCCCCGCGCAGAAAGGCGCGCCGGCATTCCGGATCGGATACGAGATCGATGGGAATCTGCTTGATAAACGACAGGGAGCCGGCCTCCTCGCAAAGCACGCCCGTATCGATCAGGAGCCTCCGGCAGTCGGCGCCTGAGAACGTGACGACCGAAAGCGGCGCCTTCCGATGCTCCTGCTCGCGGCGTGTGCTCGTCGCGTCGAGCGCGTAGAGCGAGGTGACGAGCTGCGCGATCAGCCGGATGACCGACGCCGATTCACTCTGATAGAACACCTGCGGCGTGCGGGAAAGGCGCAGCGAGGCGCAGGTCTGCGTCAGACCCGCAAGCAGCGCGCGCCGCTGATCCTTCGCCTTGACGCGGATCCGGCAGAGTTCTTCTTTGATATCGGTCGAAAAGGACATGGCCACCCCCTCGTGTGCTGTCAGCTGTCGATGGAAAAACGTTGTTCGATATCCTTTGCCTCCACGACCAGATCGCGGTGGTACACGCGCACGTGGATGCCCTGATCGTGGAACCGCCGCGCCATCTCTTCGGCCGCGGCAACGGAGCGATGGCGGCCGCCGGTGCAGCCGAAGCACACGCGCAGGATATGCTTGTCCTGCTCGCGGTAGAGCGGCAGCGTGGTCCGCAGCATCCGCTCGGTGTGATCCATAAAATCGCGCGCAAACGGCTGGGAGAAAACGTAATCGCTCAGCGGCTTGTCCAGCCCGGAGAGCGGGCGCAGCTCATCGATATAGAAGGGGTTCGGAATGAACCGCATGTCGAGCACGATGTCCGCATCGACCGGCACGCCGCGCTTGTAGCCGAAGCTGCAGAACAGCAGCGTAATGTCCTTGTTTTCATATTCGGGCAGAACCTTCGCGATCGTTTTGGAGAGGTCCTTCGGCTTGATGTCGCTGGTGTCGAGCACATAGGCGGCGCGGTTGCGGATCGACTGCAGAAACGCGCGCTCGCGCTGGACGCCGGTATAGGCGTCGCCCGCGTCTCCGAGCGGATGGCGGCGGCGCGACTCGTTGTAGCGCTTGCGCAGCACATCGTCCCGCGCATCGAGGAACAGGATTTCATATGGCACCGTCAGCGCATCCAACCCCTCGAGAATCCCCTGCGGCTTGCGGGAGAGCAGGCTCTCCCGGCTGTCGATGGTCACGGCGGCGCGCTGAATGCTCGGCACGGCCTGCCCGCACAGGGCGACAAATTCCTTCAGCAGCGGCGAGGGCAGGTTGTCCACGCAAAAATATCCCTGCTCCTCCAGACAGTTGAGGCAGAGCGATTTTCCGGCGCCGGACAGTCCCGTTACAATCAAAAGATACATATCGTTACACCTCGGAAAGGAATTTTACCTCCCGCTCGAGCCGGACGCCCGTCCGCTCGAACACGGTGGTCTGGATGATTGTGATCAGCGCCTGCACATCGGCGCATGTGGCGCCGCCCATGTTGACGATAAAGCCCGCGTGCCGGTCGCTGACCGCAGCGCCGCCGATGGTGAGCCCCTTCAATCCGCACTGCTCGATCAGCGCGCCCGCATAGTGCCCGGCCGGCCGGCGGAACACGCTGCCGGCGGAGGGGTAGGCGAGCGGCTGTTTTTCCCGCCGCCGCCGCGAGAAATCCGCCATGCGCGCCGACGCGCCGCCATCATCGGGCGAGAGCGCCATGACGGCGGAGAGCACGATGCGCTCCGGTGCGCCGAACGGGCTTTTGCGATAGCCAAAATCGTCGGAACCGACGGAAACGGTCTCGACCCGGCCGCCGGACAGGAACGTGACTTCTGAGAGCAGCGCGCCGATTTCCGAGCCGTACGCACCGGCATTCATTGCAATGGCGCCGCCGATCGTGCCGGGAATACCGGACAGCGCTTCCAGCCCCGCCAATCCCCGCGCGATGCTTTCCTTGGCGACGGCGGCCAGGCTCTGCCCCGCGCCGCAGATCACCCTGCAGCCGTCAAAGCGCGGCGCGCCGTCCGGCTCCAGGCGCAGGATCAGCCCGGCAAAGCCCTCATCCGGTGCGAGCACATTGGTGCCGTTGCCCAGCAGACGGCAGCAGATCCCCTCCTCGCGGCAGAATGCGAGCGCGCGAACCAGCTCCGCCTCCGAGCGGAGCATGGCGCAGGCTGCGGCCGGACCGCCGATGCGGAAGCTCGTCAGCTCCGAGAGCGGAACGAGCGTGCGCACATCGAGGCCGGACAGCCCCTTTTGAATCCGATCAGCCAGTTTTTTCATACCTATCATTATATCAATCTTGCCCGCCCAGCACAACAGCCAACCGCTCCGAAAACGCATCCGAAGCGCCCGCTTCGCCGGCCATGGCGCGCAGCGCGTCCTGCACCAGCGCCTCCCGGTGCCGCTGATACAAAAAGGCGTCCGGGACCCCGGCGGGATGATCGGCAAACGCCTCGTTCCAGCCGGCGAGCAGCGGCTCGCTGTAGACGGCTTTCACACCGTCCGCCACCGGCATGGCGCCGAGCGCGGCGAGCCGCTCCTGCTCCGCGGGCGCCAGCAGAAAGAGGATCAGCTCCGCGGCGATCGCGCAGCGCTGGTCATCCGTGCCGGCGGCCGCGGCCAAAAACTGCACCTGATCGGTATATCCGGCCATGGGCAGCGCGCTGAGCAGGAGGTTGCCGTCCGCCGCGCGGTTCAGATCCCCCAGCGCGCGCGCGTCGGCGACCAGATAGGAGAGCTTTCCCTTGCGGAAGGCGGCCTCGGCCGCAGCGCTGTCCGTACTGGCGGTTCCGGTCAGGCCGAGCTGCGCGCCGGGCACCGGCGGTACGGCCAGCTCGCCCGCCTGCAGCGCCGCCTGCAGATCCGCCTCTTCGGGCGAGGAGGGGGCGCGGCCGCCCGAAAGATATGGCCGCTGGCCGTTGATCAGCAAAAAATAGCCGCTCATCAGATACGGCACGGCAAAGATCTCCCCGTCCGCGGCGGCGGAGAGCCCGCTGCGCAGCGCGGGCGGGTCGAGCGGGAGCGCGCGCAGCTGCTCCCGGTACAGCAGCCCGTTTGGAAAAGAATAGAGATCCGGTCGTTCGCCGCGCGCATACCGCTCGGCAAACTGCTCGACCGTAAGGCCGGTCACTTCGATGAACACGCCCGGATGCTGCCTCGAAAAGGCGGCGGTTCGCTCGCTCAGATGGTTGGTGATGCTGCCCTGATAGGTGCGGAACCCGACGATGTGCCACAGCTCCAGCTTGCCCCTCCATTGGATCGGCTCCGGCTCAAACACGGCGTGGATGTAGTCCCTCGAGAGCCCGCGGAGCAGCCAGGGCGGCGCAAACAGCAAGAAGGTGCACAGCAGCGGCAGCAGCACCGCGCGCAGGACGGGACGAAAGCGCGGAAAACGCACGGGGATCACCTCTGTAAAAATTCTTCGGTATAAAAGCGTATGTTTCGGGGAATCCTATGTATGCGTGATTCACACATTCTCCGAATCCGACAAAGCAACCGACCGTTCGATGCAGGAAGCAAAATTCGCCGCAAGAACATAATAAGACGCAGAAGC
>JAQXRK010000112.1 GCA_029218485.1 bacterium
CGGCTGACCCCGTTCGGATATCTTGTTGTGGCGGTTCTGATTCTGCTGCTTTTGGGCGGCATATACCTCATCATTCGCGGCATCGGCTCCGGCTCCTCGCCCGCCCCGACGCCCACGCCGCCGCTTGCTCCCGCTGCGAGCGTCTCGCCCGATCCTTCCGTGAGCACGTCCCCCGGTCTCTCGCCCGAGCCCACGCCGAGCATGGAGCCGAGCAGCACGCCCGAGATGACGCCCGTGCCCACAAACTCGCCGACGCCCGCGCCCACCGATACGCCCAAGCCGGCCGCCAGCCGCACGCCCTCGCCCGATGAGGTGAAGAACGCCCGGGACGGCAAGCTCACCACCGGCGGTGTTGTGCTGCGCGCCGCGCCGAACACGGACGGCGAAATTCTGGGCAAATATGTCGGCGGCACCAATCTGAAGGTCTATGCCGAATCCGGCGACTACTATCTGGTGCAGGTCGTCAAGGAAGAAAAGTACGGTTACATGGCCAAGAAATTTGTGCAGGTCGATACCTCCACGCCGGAGCCCATCACGACCTCCGTGCCCACCGGCGCCATCGGCGGCACGGTGCGCTCGAGCGTCGTGGCGCTCCGCAGTTCCCCCGACCTGTCTGACAGCTCCAACAAGGTCGGTCAGGTGGAGCAGAACGAGCCGGTGTACATCTACTTCAAGTACACCAACGCCGCGGGCGACACCTTCTACTATATTGAGGTAGCGCGCACGGGCAAAAAGGCCTACGCCTTCTCCGAATACATCACCGCGGAGTCGAGCGTCCCCACCGGTACGCCTGTGCCGTAACCCTTGCCGCGACCACACAGGGGATGTGCCGCATGACGCATCCCCTGCTCCGTCTTTGGCGGCTCCGCGCGCCGCTTGCTTTGCCCGCGCGCGTCTGCCGATTGCCCATTCTTCTATCCCTGCCCGGGTATCCCGGGCGCTTTGTGTGCGTGGACTTTGGTTGCGAGCCGCGTGCCGCGCACCGCTTCCGGTGAACGGAGCGACCGCGCTTCGACCTGTCAACCCCTGCCCGGACGAACCGGGCGCTTTGCGTGCGTGGACTTCGGTTGTGACTCGCGGGCCGCGCACCGCATCCGGCCAACGGAGCGGTCTTGCTTCGATGCGCCAAGCCCTGCCCGGGTATCCCGGGCGCTTTCTGCGCGTGGACTTCGGTCGTGAGCCGCAGGCCGCGCACCGCATCCGGCGAACGGAGCGGTCTTGCTTCGATGCGCCCGCTGCACCGGGTGGTTAAAAGCCGCCCTCCCCTACGGGAAACGAAATGCATCCCACCTGCATAGATCCATCCAAACAAAGGAGGTCCCATGAAACGCCATCTCTCTCTCGTCTGTCTGCTCGTCTGCCTGCTCCTGCTGTTCCCGGCCGGCTGTGCCAAGCCCGAGGCAGCACCCGAGCCAACCGCCGCGCCGACCGCCGTACCAACCGCTGAACCCACGCCCGAGCCGACGCCCGAACCGACGCCGGAGCCGACCCCCGTGCCGGTCCTCATCGACCTGCGCTTTGATGAGCCGGAAGGCTTTGTCTCCTACCCGGACGATCCGATGATCCTCTATGTCGAAGACAGCAGCGACGAGTCCGCCATTCTGGCGAACATCGCTCCGCAGGACGATGCCGTGCTGGCCGTCGTGCCCGAGGATGCCGCTGAGGTATTCCTCGTGCCGTTCTGGGTTGAGCAGCTGCTCGCCGAGGAAACCATCGACACCGAGGCTTTCCTGCAAAGCGTGGCCATCACCGTTTCGGAGTGCGGGCGCGCCGACATCGAGGGCGTGCCGACGATGCGGCTGGACTATACCGTTCAGGATCTCTCCGAAGGTGCAACGCTGCGGATTCTGCAATACACGATTGTCGCCGACTACCACTACACCATCCTGTTCGTCGATGCAACGGAGGATGGCAAGTGGGCCGATGCGTTTGCCGCCTCGGCAGCCACGATCGATCTCGTCTTCGAGGGCGAGCCGCTCTCCGTGGATACGAGCGGTCTGTCGTACTATGTCCATGAATCGGTCTTTTCGCTGTAGATGCATGACGGTCTGGAGGCCCTCTACAGGGTTGTTGTCTTCTGGGCGCTGTTTGACC
>JAQXRK010000113.1 GCA_029218485.1 bacterium
TGAGCAGATGCTCTGGAACCTTGGCGCCCATCCCGATAAGCCCGGGTATGAACAAGCCATTCGTCTCCTTGAACTGATGATAGACCGCCCCATTGTACAAAACATTTCTTCTTTCTACCAGCTGTCCAGTCAGGCGCAGGGAATTCATGTTTCAAAAATTGAAAAGAGCGTGCGGGATATGATCCATAACATCTGGGAAACCAATCCCGTTCTGCCGGAATTCTTCCTGTCGAGGGGCTACTCCAAAAATAATCCGCCGAGCACAAAGGCATTTCTCTATACGCTTGCCACCTACCTCCGCCTTTACGGATCCGACTCGAAAAAGCAGGAATGATACGGCCTATTGCATCCGTATCATTTCCTTATGCAGCCGCTTGATGATCCTTTTTTCAAGCCTTGATATATAGCTTTGAGAGATGCCGAGCAGATCCGCCACCTGCTTTTGGGTGCATTCCGGCTGGTCATTCAAGCCAAAGCGCATCTCGACGATCTTTTTTTCCCGCGGTGAGAGCTTCTGCAGTGCCTTGCGGAGCAGCTCACGGTCCACTTCATCTTCCAGATCACGGCTGATCATATCGCTGTCCGTCCCCAGAATATCCGACAGCAGCAGTTCATTGCCGTCCCAATCCACGTTGAGCGGCTCATCAAACGATACCTCCAGCTTCAGACGATTCGCCCGGCGCAAATGCATCAGAATCTCATTTTCGATGCATCTGGAGGCGTATGTCGCCAGCTTGATCTTCTTATCCGGATCAAACGTATTCACGGCCTTGATCAAACCAATGGTCCCTATGGAGATCAGGTCTTCAATGCCAACGCCCGTGTTCTCAAATTTTCTGGCGATATAAACAACAAGCCGAATATTATGCTCGATGAGCGCATTCTTCGCCGCCTGCTCGCCCGCTTTCAAACGCTGGATCCACTGCTGTTCCTCTTCCGGAGGGAACGGTGCCGGCAGCGTCTCCCCGGAGTGTATGTAGAGCACCGGCTTTCTGATCCGGGCCAGCAGGCGCAGATACTGTTGTTTGCACCAGAAGCGAAGCAGCTTGATCATGTCTTTTTCCCCTTTCCTTTGGCAGCAGTGCGCTGTCTATTATCGCTTGAACGCCGTCTATGGGTGCGGCTGAAGCAGCAACGAATGCATCGACGGCGTGCCAGCCATGCAGAAACACCTGTATGCGCTTTGGCTTCACCGCATAGAGCAATCCGCCGCCGCTCACCGTAGCATAGGACACGGGATATCCAGTACCACAATCGGGCATAAACCGCCGGTCGACAATGACGACCGGTTTGCCGCTCAATGGTTCTGTAAGCAGGTTTCCACTATCCGCAAGCGCCGTCAATTCCAGCGTACGGTCTGCAAGGACGATGCGAACGGCTACCCTGCGGCTGCGGCTGCGAAATACGGAAAACGCAGCGCGCACCAGCCTTGGCAGAAGGCATCCGGCCGAAATGCCCAGCAACGCCAGGCGAACCGGAACAGTTCCGATTAAGCCCCCGTTGGAGAGCGTTCCGCCGAACATCAGGCAAAGACCGAGCAGCATCCCGCCGGTCAAGCAGGCGGCGGCCAAGAGCGCAATCAGAGCACGGGGAATATCCCGAATGCCATGGATCAGCGGGATTGCCGCCACCAAGCAGAGCAATAGTTTACAGAGCCAAAAATGCAGCGCGGGCAAAACCGTCAATGACAGCAGCGCATATGCAGCGCCAAGCAGCGAAGCGGCGACTCCGAAAAACGGGCGCAGTTTCAGACCGCTGATGGCGGAAGCGAGGCGAAGCATCAGAAGGTTCATGAGCGTGTTGTCGAGCAAAAACAGTTCGATGGACAGTTCCATGCCTGTCACGCAATCTGTATGACCATAACGGTCATATCATCCGCTGCCCCCGCCTCGACCGCACTGTTCAGGAGCCTTTCCGCAGCGGTCTGGCTATCCACGCCATCCTGCAATGCGGCTTGAATGGCCGCAACCGTATGTTCGCCCAGCGCGTCCAAGGCACCGTCCGACAACATGATGATCGCATCATGCCTGCGGATTCGCGCCTGCTGTATGGCTGGGCGCGCTTCGTCCACGATGCCGGCCGGCAACGCTTCCGCGCACACCGTGTGAACCCGGTCCGATCGACAGACGAATGTCGGCGGTGCGCCGCATTTGATAAACTCCGCATGCCCAGAGCGCAGGTTGAGATACAGCGCGTCAAGCGTCGCATACATGTCCTGTTCCCGCTTGAGCAGCAAGCGGTTCACGCTCTCCATGGCCAGATCTCTCGAAAATCCCGTGCTGAACAGATCGAACAACAGGCGAATCGCTGACTGACTCTCGTTTCTGGCCGCTTCCCCCGCCCCCATACCGTCGCTCAGCGCATAGAGCACCTTTCCCTGCGGCAAACGCCGCTCCCCCGTGCTGTCTCCGCTGACACCGCTCCGGCTGATGGCAGCGCTGGCGGTTCCCATCAGGGCTCTGAGCGGCTGGGCTTCCTCAAAGACGAACAGAGCCTGGCGTCCATCCTTTTCAGCGGATAGGATGGAGACCGGCCTGCGGAGCGTTGCATGCAGCGCCTCGCAGATGGGAAGCGACTGGTCGAGATAGGAGGCGGAAACACGCACGTCCAGACGAAGTTTTCCCTCCGGGAAGGAGGCGTCTACGCCGAATACGCGGATACCGTGCCGGTCCAACGCTCCCGCGACCGCAAGCTCCAGATCCTCATCCAGCCACCGCTCCTCCCCCACCCTCGCGGCAAGACCGTCCAGCACATCACACAAACCGTTGATCTGCCGATTGACGAACAGATTCTGCCGGGCTGTTTGCTCGCGCAATGCGGTTTGCACGCGGTACTGGTTCTGCGCCTGCCAGGCCGCGGCAGCCATTTGCGGCATATGCTTGCAGGATGGATCGAACGGCCGCCTGATCCGAATGCGCTCTCCCCGCTCATGCGCCTGCAGCATGACCGTCACCGTCTGGGCTGCCAACCTTGCATCGCGCCAGCACATTTTCTTGAGTGAACAATCCATACATACGCTTGCTGCCGCCTGCGCGATCCACTGGATCTGCGCATCCTGCGGCTCCGGCTCGTCCTGCTGCACATCGAAGAGCTCAGCGATCTCCCTGCAGACCCTGACCGTTGTCTTCATCTCCTTGGCCGTGTGTTCGCGCATCCGCTTCATCGCTTTCTCAGAAAAACGTTCCCGATCCTTATCGGCATCCAGATAGGCGCAAAGCGCCAGCAAACCGTTTCGCGGAATCAGCAAAAAGATAGCGCCGGATACGGCAAGGTTCAGCAAATTGATCGTGTGTGAGGCGGTATAGATATAGGTACCAACGGCAAGGCTGGCGCCCAGGAACCCGCCAAAGATACCAATCGTATCCATGCGACGCAGCAGAGAGCCCGCCAGTGTGCACGCGGCCAGACTGCCGACAAACATCAGCGTGAAATCTCCGCCAATGGTCAGAACCGCACCGAGCGCAACGGAAACGGCTACGCCGCTGACGCCGCGGGCAAGCGCAGCAATCATGGAAAAAACCAGAAGAAGCACCACCGGCAGCGAGAAACCGAATGCCTGCACATCCGTGACCGACAGCAGCAAAACTCCAAAGGACAGGCTGATGCTGACCTGCTCCGCATCGGAGAGCACATGGCGCTTTTTCAGGGAAGAAATTGTGCGAAGCGCACTCTGCATGATCAGCGCCGAAAACTCGCACAACCCGATATTGATCAAGGCGCGCAGCAGCGTCGGCACATCGCCCGCGAAAAATACCGGCAAGAGAACCGCCTGCGCCAGAAACAGCAGAAACAGCCGGTCAAGCCTTGCAAAGCGCGGACTCCAGTGCGACCACAGGAGCTCGATCACATAGTACAGGATGCAGGCGCAAACAGCAGGATACTGCGGCGGCGACTGGAGCAGGATGGTGCCGAAAACGGCACCTAAAAATGTATAGTGTGCGTTGCAGTCAGCGATTGTCGCAGCCGCCAGAAACGCCAATCCAAAGGGCGCGACATCCCCAAAGAGACAAATGCGCCCAAGCAAAAGCGCAGTGAAGAACATCAGCAGCTCGCCGATAAACGCGCGTCGCTGGATGTAGAGCAGCAACCGATTCTGTTTTTGCACACCTTTGATGGTTTCCATGTATTCTCCAGCCCCCATTCCCATTATAGGAACAAACCCTTGTCGAAAAACTCGGTATCTCATGAGATCTGGAGCGCTTTTTTTGCGCGCAATTTCCGTAAAATCGACAAGGAAACCACGCAGCCGTGCCGCAGCCGGGCGTTTACAGCCGTTATTTTGCGGATTGCCTGTCGAAAAAGGAACGACGCTTGCGGCGAACGCGCGCGTGTGCTAAACTATGGATATATTTGTTTTGGAGGTTTTGTATGTTCAAAGCCAATGGTGATTACAGCTTGCTGCAAGGGAACTACCTGTTTTCCGAAGTGGGGAAACGTGCTGCCGCTTTCCAGAAAGCGCACCCGGAGGCCAACATCATTCGGATGGGGATCGGTGATGTGACCAGACCGCTTGTTCCTGCGGTGATCGAGGCGATGCATGCCGCCGTGGATGAAATGGGCCATGAGGAGTCTTTCCGCGGTTACGGACCCGACTTTGGATATGAGTTCCTGCGCCAGGCGATCGTTTCCCGTGACTATGCGTCCAGGGGCATCGATATTTGCGAGGATGAAGTCTTCGTATCGGACGGTGCAAAGTGCGACGTCGGCAACATCCAGGAGTTGTTTTCCAAAGACTGCGTGGTCGCCGTTACCGATCCGGTCTATCCGGTGTATGTGGACACGAACGTGATGTCCGGGCGTGGCGGCCGCTATGTCAACGGCGGCTATGACGGGATTGTCTATCTCCCGTGCACGGCGGAGAATGGATTTGTGCCGGAGATGCCCGCAATCGATGTGGACGTCATGTATCTCTGCTACCCGAACAATCCAACCGGCACAACGCTGACAAAGGCGCAGCTCGCTGAGATCGTTGCGTATGCGCGCAAAAACGGAATTCTGATCCTCTATGATTCCGCTTATGAAGCCTATATATCGGAGCCGGATAAGCCGCACAGCATCTATGAAGTTGAAGGTGCAAGGGAATGCGCCATCGAGTTCCGCTCAATGAGCAAAACGGCCGGCTTCACCGGGACGCGCTGTGCCTATGCGGTTGTGCCGAAAACGCTGCAGTATCAGGATACCTTTGGCAATACCGTGTCGCTCAACCAAATGTGGGGCCGTCGCGTCGCGACAAAATTCAACGGCGTATCCTATATCACGCAGCGCGGCGCGGCAGCTGCATATTCCGATGAAGGATATGCCCAGATTCAGGCCGTTATTGCTGACTATATGGAAAACGCACGCATCATCCGCGAAAGCCTCCAGGCTGCCGGCTATACCGTTTATGGCGGTGTAAACGCGCCCTATATCTGGCTGAAGGTTCCGCACGGCGACAGCTGGCGCTTTTATGACGAGCTTTTGGCGCAGCACCACATCGTCGGAACCCCCGGAGCTGGCTTTGGCAAAGCCGGAGAAGGATATTTCCGCATGACCGCGTTTGCATCCCGCCAAAACACGATTCGCGCCATGGAGCGAATTGCCGGAAAGTAAGGAATGAGCTATGGCCTATATCATCGCGTTTGAGGGCATTGACGGTACCGGCAAGGGCACGCAGATGCAATGCGCCGCTCAGTATCTGGCGGAAGCCGGCTTCCGGGTTGGGCAGCTGTCCTTCCCCATCTATGAGTCCTTCTTTGGCCGTGAAGTCGGAAACCGTCTGACCGGCCGGGACGGCGTGCGTGCGGACAGCGTTGACGGCAAGAGCATGGCGCTGTGGTTTGCGCTCGATCGCTTTGAAGCCTTCCAAACGTTCGATCTTCATTCGGTTGATGTGCTTTTGATCAATCGCTATGTTCTGTCAAATGCCGTTTACCAGAGTATCCGCGATTGTGATATCGGCAAGCCGGACATGCTGCAATTTGTGCTGGAACTGGAACATGAGCATTTCGGCATTCCGCGTGCGGACTCCTGTCTTCTGTTTGATATGGATCTGGCACAGGCAGCCGAAAATGTGGGCAAAAAAGGATTCCGCGCTTATGTTGGCAGCAAGACCAGCGACATCTACGAATCCATTCCTGAGATTCAGCGGCGTGCGCGGGAAAAATATCTGCAGTATGCTGCCGGTGATCCGAATGTCCACATCATTCCCTGCATGGAGCATGGCCGGCTGAAGAGCATCGACGCCATTGCCCAGCTCGTCCGGAATGTGCTCGACGGGTTACGGATTCAAAAATCGGAAGTGGAACGATGAAAAGCGTAAAGAGAGTCCGTGCGCCCTCCATGCTCGGCGGAATTCTGAGCAGCATTCAGTGAAGTGAGCAACATAAAAGCGGACGGTGCATTGCACCGTCCTCTTCTGTATGCATGATTTAATCCTGCATGCGTTTCAGGCGTGCTGCCACCTTCTGCCCGGTCGGCGTTACAGCAAGCCCGCCCTTCGCCGTTTCGCGATACTCCGGCCGAATATCCTGTCCAACCTGATACATCGTTGCCACAACCTCATCGAAAGGAATCAGGCTGGTAACGCCGGAAAGCGCCATATCGGCACAGATCATCGCATTCACGGCTCCGAGAGCATTGCGCTTGATGCAGGGGCATTCCACCAATCCAGCAACCGGATCGCAAACGAGCCCCAACACATTTTTGATGGCCATTGCAGCCGCGTCCAGCGCTTGGACGGCTGCGCCGCCGCTGACTTCCACAAGCGCAGCGGCAGCCATAGCGGCTGCAACGCCCGTTTCCGCCTGACAACCGCCGCCGGCACCGGAAATTGTCGCATTCTTCGCAAAGATCAATCCGATTGCACCGGCTGTAAACAGGGCATCCACAAGCTGATCGTCCGTCCATCCGCGATCGTGTCCGCACTCGATGAGCACGCCGGGAAGAATCCCGCTCGCACCGGCCGTCGGTGCCGCAACAATACAGCCCATTGAGGCATTCACTTCCACCACCGCCATCGCGGAAGCAGCCGCACGGCAGGCGTTCGTACCGGAAAACGGGTTGAGCTTTCCATATCGGAAAAGGCGCATGGCCTCCCCGCCGGACAAGCCGCTCACAGATTCCACCCGTTCCGACAAGCCCTTGCGCACGGATTCCCGCATCACAACCAAGTTCTTATACATTTCCGCACGGATCTCTTCACGGGAGCGCTCGGATAGGTATTCCTCGCGCCGCTGCATGGCCTCCGCGATCGTGATCTGGTTCTGGAGACAGTATTTACGAATGGATTCTCCGTTTTCAAACACATCTGCCAACATGGTTCTTCTCCTTTATACCGCAAACACGCGCTGCAGGGTCGGACAGAGCATACGAATCATATGCAACATATCCTCGGTGATCGACTGATCCGTTTCGACCGTCATATAGGCATCCTCGCCCTTTCCATGGCGAAACACGCGCATAAACGCAATATTGACCTTCAGCTGCGCAAAAACGTGCGAAACCTCCGCAATTACGCCCGGCTCATCATTGTATTGGGCAATCAGTGTCGGATAGTCGCAGGTGAGTTCCACACCCAGTCCATTGATCTCCGTGATCAGAATGTTGCCGCCACCGATCGAAACACCGACCACCTCGGTGATCTCGTTATTCTTACCGGTAATCCGGATTCTTGCCGTGTTGGGTTTGGCAACGCGTTCATTGGAAAAGGTCACATCCACCAACACATCGGCTTCCTTTGCGAGGCGATAGGCATCCTTGATGCGCGGGTCGTCCGGCTGCAGGCCCAACACGCCCGCAATCAACGCCTTATCGGTACCATGTCCGCGGCCTGTTTCTGCAAAAGAGCCATACAGCGTAAACGAGGCCTCACTCACATTCATTCCGGCAATGTGGCGCGCGGTATGCGCAAGGCGCACAGCGCCGGCCGTATGGGAGCTCGACGGGCCGGTCATGCGCGGACCGACGATATCAAACACTGAGAACTGTTCCATACCCTTCCTCTTTCTGCAGAAAACTAAAAAATGCGAACCGACGTCAATATCAACGCCGGTTCAAACATATTGCCGCGCACTCGGCTTTCGTCTGTACACTCATGAACGATTCTCCGGCAGGTGGCTCCTTTCAGGTTTCCCCGCGGCACACCGCACAGTCCGCTTAATGCTGCTTCCGTCAGGATCTGACATGGTTCACGGCGTTCGGTTGCACGGGACCCGACGTTCAACACTCCTTACCGGGATCAGACTTCACAAATATCAGTCTCGAACCAAGAAT
>JAQXRK010000114.1 GCA_029218485.1 bacterium
CCCGCACCTGTTTGAACGCTTCTACCGCGGGAAGAATGCCGCTGCGCAGAGCGCCGGAATCGGCCTTGCGCTTTCGCGCACCATTCTGGCGGCGCAGAACGGAACCATCAAGGCGGAAAACCGCCCCGAGGGCGGCGCAAGGTTCATCATCCGCTTGTATAAAACCGTTGTTTAATCAATTCTTAAACGGAAAGTGACGGATCTCTTAGTTTCCAGTCATAGAATTGTCATCCTTGCCTGCTATACTTGTTCCCGAAAAACAGAAACAGGGGGAACAGAAAGATGGAAATCCTGCGGGTTGAAAACCTGTCCAAGGTCTATGGCAGCGGAGAAAACGAGGTGCGCGCGCTCGACGGCGTGAGTTTCTCCGTGGACAAGGGCGAGTTTTTGGCGATCATCGGGCCTTCCGGCTCCGGCAAGAGCACGCTGCTGCATATCCTGGGCGGCGTGGACCGGCCGACGTCCGGCAAGGTATTCATGGACGGAGTGGATGTTTACGCACAATCGGAGGACCAGCTCGCGGTGTTCCGCCGCCGGCAGGTCGGGCTGATCTATCAGTTTTACAATCTGATTCCCGTTTTGAACGTAACCGAAAACATCACGCTTCCCGTGCTCATGGATGGCCGGGTTGTCAACAAGGCGAGGCTGAGCGAGCTCATCTCCACGCTCCGCCTGACCGGGCGCGAGAAGCACCTGCCCAACCAGCTCTCCGGCGGGCAGCAGCAGCGCGTTTCCATCGGCCGTGCGCTGATGAATGCGCCGGCCGTTGTACTGGCCGACGAGCCAACGGGCAATCTGGACTCGCGCAACAGCCAGGAGATCGTGGAGCTGCTCAAGCTCTCCAATCGCAAGTACAACCAGACGCTCGTCGTGATCACCCATGACGAGAATATAGCGTTGCAGGCGGACCGCATTCTCGCGATCGAGGACGGCCGCATCGTGCGCGATGAGAGGATCCGCAAATGAACATCTTCCATCGCATTACGCGGCAGACGCTGCTCAGAAACCGAACCAGAACGATTGTAACCATCATCGGCATCATCCTCTCGACGGCGATGTTCACGGCGGTGACCACGTTCATCTCTTCCATTCAGCACTTTATGCTCGAGGAGTGCATCGAATCGGAGGGCGATTGGTACGGCAATGTGCGCGCCGCCGAAACCGCTACGCTGGAGCAGATCGAGGGCGATGCGCGGGTGTCGCAGCTTGCCACGGCGCAGGTGCTCGGCTATGCGCCGCTCGGGACGGTCGAGTATGAGGAAAAGCCCTATCTGTATGTGCTCGGCGCGGATGCAACCTATTTTGCGGCCATGCCGGTGCACGTCACCGAGGGGCGCCTGCCGGTGAACGATAAGGAACTGATGCTGCCGGAGCACCTCTTCTGGCGCGGCGGCGTGCAGCACGCAATCGGCGATGTCATCACCGTACCGCTCCATTATCGGCAGCAGGATGGCAGCGCCGTCTTTCAGAGAACGCAGTACGATGGGAGCGAGACGCTCCTCTTCCGCGAGGAGCGCACGTTTACGGTCGTAGGGTTTTGCGAGCAGTGGCATTTTGAGGGCAACGACAATCCCGGCTACACGGCATTCACCTGTGCGCCGTCCACGGCGCTGCCCGGCACGGTAACGGATTGCTATTTCAAGCTGCACGATGCCGGCGACACGCAGGCGTTTTTGCAGGAACTGGGCGTTTCGGGCACGGGCACGAACCGGGACGTGCTCATGTTCATGGGCATTTCGGGCTACGCGAGTTTTGTTGCGGTGTTTGGCGGATTGGCGGCGATTCTGATCGTGCTCATCATGTTCGGCTCGGTCTCGCTCATCTATAACGCGTTCAGCATTTCGGTCTCGGAGCGGACAAAGCAGTTCGGTCTGCTGATCTCCATCGGCGCAACGAAAAAGCAGATTCGCAGCAGCGTGGTCTATGAGGCGCTCCTGCTCTCCGCGATCGGCATTCCGCTCGGCGCGCTCTCCGGCATGCTTGGCATCGGCATTACGCTGCGCCTGCTCTCCGGTACGGCCTTCCTCGCGGGGATGCGCCTGCATGCCTCCGTACCGGCGATCGTAGCCGCATGCGTGATCGCACTCATCACCGTGCTCATTTCCGTGCGCATTCCCGCGCGGCGCGCCATGCGCGTGAGCGCAATCGAGGCGATTCGCCAGAGCGCGGATGTGCAGGTGCGTGCCGGGAGGGAACCGGGCTACAAGCTCACCTACCGCCTGTTCGGCCTGCCCGGCGTGCTCGCGATGAAGCATTTTCGCCGCAACCGCCGCCGGTACCGCGCAACGATCATATCGTTGTTCATGAGCATCGTGCTGTTCATATCCGCAAGCTCCTTCAGCCGCTATCTGACGGACAGCGTGACGAGCGTGTTCCATGCGTCCGATATCGATCTGTCGGTCAGCTATCAACCGGACGCCAAGGACGGTCCGTCCCCTGAGGCGGTGTACGAAGCGCTCAGCGCGGATATCGGCGTTACCGCGATCACCGGCGTTTATACACAGGAATTCGCGACGCTCTCCGTTCCCGAAGCCAGCGTATATCCGGAGCTGCTGGAGTATGCGATCAGCATTTCGGACGGCATTTGCAAGCTCAATGCCATGCTGGTGGTCGTTGACGACGATTCATTCACCCGTTGCCTGGACGTGCAGGGACTGGACCGCTCGCTCTTCTTTGATCCGGAAGTGCCGCGCGCGCTCATCGGCAGCGAGTTCTACCTGATCGACTATGGCCAGCAGAAGCTGATCCACACCGGCACATTCCGGTCGCTGCCGGACCAGATGAACTGTTCGCTCTTCGACAACGCCGCGTATAACGATGCGATAGCGGAGAGCGACGCACCCGAAACGCTGGTTCCCGGGGAGTATACCTACGCACTGGAACTTTGTCCCGGCGCAGTGGTCGACGAACTGCCGTTCGGCCTGAACGGCCGCGAGAGCAGCCTGAGGAGCATCTTGGTCGTCTATCCGGCGAGCAACGCGCCGGAGGGTCTGAAAACCGAATCGGAGCGCATGAACTACCTCCTGCAGGCGCCCGAACACGCCGCGGTCGCGGAACGGCTCAATGCTTCGATGCGCGAACTCGGCATTCGCAGCCCGTATGTATACGATAGCGCACAGGGCATGGAGAACGACCGGAGCCTGATCCTCGTGATGAATGTGTTCGCCTATGGCTTCATCACGCTGATCTCGCTGATCGCCGTGGCCAACGTGTTCAATACGATCTCGACGAATATTCGCCTGAGGAGACGCGAGTTTGCCATGCTCAAGTCTGTGGGCATGACGAACGCGGGTTTTCGGAGCATGATGAACCTCGAATGCCTGCTCTATGGCGGCAAGGCGCTGCTGTTCGGGCTGCCGGTTTCCCTGCTCGTCACATGGCTGATCTACCGGAGCATCAGCAATGGGTTCGTCTCCGCGTTCTATGTGCCGGTTGTGCCGGTCATCATCGCGGTGTGCAGCGTGTTCCTTGTCGTATTTGTCACGATGCTGTATGCGATGCGCAAGATCGAGCGCGACAATCCGATCGACGCGCTCAAAAACGAGAACCTGTAACCGGGCGAAAATCTGTAACCGAACAAACATCGGAAAAGCGGGCCGCCCAAGCGGCGCGCGTTTTCCTGCTGCGGGGGGCGCCACCGGGGGGTTTACCCG
>JAQXRK010000115.1 GCA_029218485.1 bacterium
GTCCGCCCGCTCGCGGAGCGAAAGGTTGCGGAAGCGAAAAAGGATTGTAAAATCCTGCATTGACACGGCCCGATTGCTGTGATAAAATTGGTCGGTAAGCCGCTTCGGAGCGGTCTCTAAGTGCGCGCTTTGCGCCACCGCGGCTGAGCGAGTTCTGGTAAGAGGAGGTGCAGTACTGTGTATGCAATCATTCAAACCGGTGGGAAGCAATATAAGGTAGAAGCTGGCGACGAAATCCTCGTCGAAAAGCTCGAAGCCGCTGTGGACGCCGAGGTCGAATTCGATGTTCTGCTCGTTTCTGATGACGCGGGCGTGAAGGTCGGCAAGCCCGTTCTGGATGGCGTGAAGGTCAAGGGCAAGGTTGTCGAGCACGGCAAGGGCAAGAAGGTTATCGTCTTCAAGTATAAGCCGAAGAAGAACATCCGTACCAAGCGCGGTCATCGTCAGCCGTACACGAAGGTCGAGATCCTCTCGATCGGCTAAGGCGCTATGATCCGAGTGACGTTTTTCCGTGAACAGGGCCGGTTGGTCGGGTTCGACTGCGTCGGCCACGCGGAATATGCCGAACCGGGGAAGGACATCGTGTGCAGCGCAGTTTCCGTGCTGGCGCAAACCGCGATGCTCGGCCTCGTTCAGGTAGCACACATACCGGCCGGCTATTCCATCGAAGAGGATGGAGGCCTGCATTGTATCCTCGGCAGGGATGCGACCGGGGAACAGTGCAAAGAGGCAGACCTCCTGCTGAGAACCCTCTCGGCAGGGTTGCACGCCGTAGACGAATCGTATCCGGGATACCTCAAATTTGTTAGCAAGGAGGTGTAACACATGTTCAAGATGAATCTGCAGTTGTTTGCACATAAAAAGGGCGTCGGCTCCTCGCGCAACGGTCGTGACAGCGAGAGCAAGCGGCTCGGACCCAAGCGTGCGGACGGTCAGTTCGTTCTCGCGGGCAACATTCTCGTTCGCCAGCGCGGCACGCACTTCCATCCGGGCAACAACGTGGGCATTGGCAAGGATGACACTCTGTTTGCCAAGATCGACGGCGTCGTCCGTTTCGAGACGAAGCATGCCGGCAAGAAGCAGGTCAGCGTTTACGCCGAGGCCGCGGGCGAGTAACCCAAAATCAACCGATGTTATTTGGAACCGGAGCGTCTTTGTATCGGACGCTCCGGTTTGTTTTTATGCGAATACCACCACCAATCCGCGAACCCTTGGGAAGGCATGCCGCTTCTCTGTGCTGCGGAAAGCCCCGCTCCTGACACCGGAGATAAATGATGCCACGGGGCCATAAACGGTGCGCACTTGTAACAAATTCGTAAATTGCCCGGGACTTTCCTTGCGTTTCGGCGGGGGAAGTCCTAAACTCTATGCTGTATCGCTGTCAGAATGCGCAACAGTAACACAGAAGAGGTATGGGTCGATTCATGAAACGGAGAATCATCGGTTTTTTGCTCGCGCTGGTCGTCATCGCCGGTGTTTTTGTGCCGGCCGCGCCGGCGCATGCGGAAACCTTTGACAAGGGCATCATCACGGGGGAGAGCGTTGCATTTCGCAAGGGAGCGAACAAATCGTCCGACCTGATCCGCCGCTTGCCGCGCGGAACGGTCGTTGAAATCCTTGCGACCAATGTCAATGCGGAATGGCATCGCGTGCGCTGTCACGGCACAGAGGGATATGTGAACCGCATGTATGTCAGCCTCGATCCCTCGCTGACCGCCTATCAGCGCACCTATACCGGCGAGGTCGTCAACTGCAATGCGTTTGTGAACGTTCGCAAAGCGGCCGATGCATCGTCTGCGCTGCTCGGCACGGCGGAGAAGGGCAGCATCTTTACGGTGACGGCGGCCAACTGCGCGGATGGATGGCATCAGATCGACTATAACGGAAAAACCGCCTATATTTCTTCCAACTATCTGCGCCTGACCGCAAAGGCGTCCAATACGCAGCTGACCTCGCTGATGGTGACGGGCGGCACGATGACCCCCGCTTTTTCGCCGGATGAATACGGCTATGTGGTTCGGGCCGACGCCGATCGGGTCGCCATCACGGCGCAGGGCAACAGCGGGGTGAAGATCGATGTCAACGGCACGGGCAAGAGCTCCGATACCATCAGCATGCCCGCACACGGCAGCAAGACCGTTCGCATCGCCGTTGGCGGCAAGACGCGCTATACGCTGTATATCGTCCGCGGCGCATTGGTCGTCGGCACCTGGAACATCAAGCGCGGCAACGGCCAGCTTCCCATGCAGGGCCGCCTGATCGAGAATCAGCAGCCGGATGTGATGGCGCTGCAGGAGGTCTATCGGAACACCTCCGGCAGCATGCGCGTGGACAATCTGGCGAGCCTTCGCACCAAGGACATGCAGAACATGAGCTTTGCCACTGCCCTGACCTACAGCGGCGGCGGCACATACGGCGTCGGTCTGCTCTCGCGCTATGAGATGTCGGAGCCGGAGATCATCAAGCTGGAGAGCGGTTCCTATGAGCAGCGCATTTTACAGCGTGTGGAGATCACGGTGGACGGGAAAAAGGTCTCGCTCTACAATACGCACTTCTCCTTCAACTCGGCGGCGCTGCGCAAGAAGCAGTTTGCGGCGGTGCTCCGAGCCATGAATGCGGATGAAAACGCGTACAAGATCCTGTTCGGCGATTTCAATGCGAAGGCCTCGGAGTATTCCCAGCTCAAGGGCTATACCGTGATCAATACCGCCGATACGAAGTATTTGAATTATGCGGGCGGCACGATTGCAAAGAACGAGATTGACAACATCGTCGTGTCGAACAACATCACCGTGCTCAATTCCCGCATGATCGAGAATACATTCTCGGATCACAAGCCGCTGATCGCGTATCTGCTGCTTGGTTAGGATCCAGCGGCAGCTTGCAGCGCAACAAA
>JAQXRK010000116.1 GCA_029218485.1 bacterium
TGCGCCGGATGAGTTCGACCGGAATGACTGGACCTTCATCGGCGAGCCCGAAACCACCGTGTCCGTCAACCGCCCGGCCACCGTGGAGATGACCTGCGCAACCATCGTAAACCGCATCCCGCAGCTCATCGACGCCCCCGCAGGATATGTAACAACGGACAAATACCCCTACAATGAGTATTGCGTGCACGACCTGCACACCTATGTGAAAAGCAAATAAGTCCTGAGCCCTTCGCATCGAGCAAAAACCATCCATGCTCCGGCGCCCCCGTGGCGCCGGAGCGTTTTGCGTCCCCGCCCCGCATCGGACAAGCAGAACCCTGCCGCATGGGCCGCCATCCCGGCATTTAGCCGGGTAACCCTCCGGTTTTACTGTGTTTTTACGCGTATAATACGAAACCACGCTTGTTTTCCATAAATCCGCATGCTATAATCACTTAGTTATACGATAGTATTGTAATATCTGAAGGAATATCGGCGGTTTTTGCGCGCAGCAGGCGCTGGCCGCGCACGGATTGCCGGTGTGCCAAAAAGCGCGGGCGGATTTGCATTTTGTGCAAAACGGCATGGATTTGGAGGCGCCGGATGACGAACAGAGAGTTGAGGCGGCTGAGCCGAAGCGAGCTGCTGGAAATGCTCATCGCGCAGATGAAGGAGAACGATGCGCTGCAGCGCCGGCTGGAGCAGGCGGAGGCGCAGCTCAGCGACCGCCGGATCGCCGTCGAAAAAGCCGGCACTCTGGCGGAAGCGGCGTTTTCGCTCAACGGCGTGTTTCAGGCGGCGGAGGCGGCGGCGCAGCAATACCTTGAGAACATCGAGCGCATGAACGGGCAGCAGAAATCGATCTGCAGCAGCATGCAGGCGAGCGCGGAGGCCAGAGCGGCGGCGATCGTGCGCGAGGCGCAGGAATACAGCAAGAAAACGCATGCGGAAGCGGACGCATATCGGAACCAGATCGTTGCGTGGGCGAAGGCGCTTTTGAAGGAGCGGAACGCCCTGCGCGAGCGGATGCAGGCCGCCGGAGGGAACGAGGCACGATGAAGGCCAACGGGCGCGGGCCGCGGCAGATGCCGGATGTGGCGCAGCTGGAAGCGGAACTGCAGCGGGAAAGGTATAAAAAGCGATACAAACGGGTTCTTCGCAGCACCGTCTATACCCTGGTCGTGGTTGCGGCGATCGCCGTCCTCGTTGCGACGATCTGGATGCCGGTTCTGCAGATATACGGCTCTTCCATGACGCCGACGCTGGAGGAAAGCGACATCGTCGTCTCCATCAAGGGAACGGACTTTGCCCCGGGCGAACTGGTCGCGTTTTACCTTGGCAACAAGATTCTCGTCAAGCGCTGCATTGCCGGGCCCGGCCAATGGGTCGATATCGATGCGGACGGCAACGTGTATGTGGATGGCAAGCTGCTCGACGAGCCTTACCTTGCGGAGAAGGCGTTGGGGGACTGCAACATCGAGCTGCCCTATCAGGTGCCGGACAACCGCTACTTCTGTCTGGGCGACCACAGGGCCACATCCGTGGATTCACGCAACACCGCCGTGGGCTGCGTTGCCGAGGAGCAGATCGTTGGCAAAATCGTGTTCCGGGTCTGGCCGCTGGCGGGCTTTGGGGCTTTGCAATAGAGAGGTTGATGAATGCTGCAATGAAGCAGAATTGCTTGCAGGGAGCCGATCGATACATCAAATCGCGCCGGCCCAGGAGACGGTGGAACCGTGTGGTCACCGGCCTTGCTGCGGTGGTCGTCTTCTGCACGGTCTATGCACTCATCCTGCCCGCGATCACGATGGAGCAGGAGCAGTGCGAGATTCCGGAGCATACCCACGATCTGTCCTGCTACGAGCAGGTGACCTCCGCCCCGCGGACGGTTCTGTCCTGCTCCAGGGAATCGCTGAACATCCATAACCATACAAGCGCATGCTATGACGGAAACGGCGAGCCGGTCTGCGGCTATGCCGATTTTGTCGTGCACACGCACGACGATTCCTGCTACGACGCCAACGGGGACCTCTGGTGCCCGCTGCCGCAGATTCGGACGCACGCACACGGCGAGAGCTGCGTCCCGGCGGCGCCCGCCCCGGAGGAGCACATCCACACGGAGGCCTGCTTCACCCTCACGCGCGGCGCGCTGATCTGCACGGAAGCGGAGAGCGACGGCCATGTCCACGGCGAGGGCTGCTATACGGAGAGCACCTCCCTGATCTGTACCCTCCCGGAGAGCGAGGAGCACCAGCACACCGAGGGCTGCTATGAAACGCTGCGGGAGCTGACCTGCACGCTGCCGGAAGCGCAGGGGCACGCCCATGCGGACAGCTGCTACGCATGGGAGGAAGCGCTGACCTGCGGGCAGACGGATGGGTCTGCGGGCGGAGAAACGCCCGCCGCGCCCGCGGAAACGCCCGCCGAGCCGGTGCCGGTCTGCGGCAGGCGGGAGATCCTCCTCCACAAGCACACGGACGCCTGCTTCAGCCATGGCACGCTCATCTGCGGCAAGACACAGGTGCTGGAGCATGTCCACAATGCGGATTGCTTCACGGTCGTTGATGCCCCCGCGGATACGGAGACCCTGACGTGCGGCCTTGCCGAGAGCGGGGAGCACCGGCACAGCGCGCTCTGCTACGGCACATGGACCCTCGTCTGCACGCAGGAGGAGCACGCCCACAGCGCCATCTGCTATGCGGACCCGACGGCGGACGTTGAGACCGCGAAGGTGTGGGAGCGGACCATCGCCGGCGCAAAGCTGACCGGCGAGTGGCGGCAGGATCTGCTCGCCATCGCGAGAACGCAGCTTGGCTATACCGAGAGCACGAAAAACTTCATCATCGATGAGAAGGATGGCGTGACCCGCAAGGGCTACACGCGGTATGGCGCGTGGTACGGCTCGCCGTACAGCGCGTGGTGCGCCATCTATGTTTCCTTCTGCCTCCACTATGCGGGCGTGCCGGAGGCGCAGTTCCCCATCAGCGCCGGCTGTCAAAACTGGATCGATCAGCTCTCGCGGGAGCCGTTCAACCTGTACCGCCCCGCCCGCTCTGTGAACGCGGACGGCGTTCAGGAGACCTATGTCCCCAGCGCGGGCGATCTGATCTTCTTCAGCTTCGATCAGAACGGCATTTCGCATCATGTGGGCATCGTGGCGGAGCTGATCCCGGCAACGGGGAGTTCGCCCGCCCGGGTGAAGACCATTGAGGGCAACAGCTCGAACCGCGTGCGCTATGAGACCTACGATCTGGATAGCCCCGTGATCCTCGGCTACGGCCTGCTGCCGGAGCAGACCTTCTTCTGCGGCATGCAGGGCCATGTCCACGGGCAGGCGTGCACGGACAGCGAGGGGCAGACCGTCTGCGGCCTGCCGGAGCATGTCCACACGAAGGATTGCGAAGCGCCGCAGGAGGAGCCGCAGGAGGTGCCGCAGGAGGCGCCCGCCGCGCTGCACTTCACCGGGCCGGATTATTCGGTCGAGGTGCGCTACAGCGCCGATGCGCTGCCCGAGGGCGTGGTGCTCGCCGTGGCGGAAATCCCCGCGGACTCCGAGGCATATCAGCAGTATTACGCCGCGTCCGTTGCGGCCATGGAGGTGGCGGAGGCGGAGGAAACGGTCCTCTTCGCCCGCTTCTTCGACATACAGCTCCTGCTCGACGGGCAGGAGATCGAGCCCGCCGCCCCGGTATCGGTGACGATCACCTATGCCGAGCCGGTCGAAACCGGCGAAGCGGTCAACTGCCAGGCCGTCCATTTCACCGAGGAGGGGCCGGAGCTGCTCGCGGTGGAGACGGCGAACCCGGATGCGGACACCACGAGCTTTACCCACACGCAGGACGGCTTCTCCGTGGTGGGCAACGTGGTGACGGCGCCAAGCAATGACAGCGCTGTGGACAACGGCCCCGACGCCCTGCCCGTGGATTATTATGTGTACATCGACGACGCATGGACGTGCGTCGGCTCGACGCGCACCGGCTGGTACGGCGATTACGGGACGAGCAGCTGGGACGATGCCACGCGGGACTATATCACCGCCGCGCAAGCGGAGTCCGTCCTCGGGCAATACGGGTTCAGCGCCGCCGATGAAAACCCCGCCCGCAGGATCGCGTACCAGATCGTGGTCTCGGAAAACATCTATTCCGATACCTCCTCGTATTGGAACGATCAGGCGAACGGCGGGCAGACCGTCATCCCGCTGTCGAGGCACAGCGGGCATGTGGGCTATCGGGTCTACTATCTGCCCCATAATGCGCAGCCGATCACAAAAACAGATTTTGCCGGCCTTCCCGCGGCGGACAACGCGTTCTATACCGTCAGGGTGTATGACGCAAAGGGCGTGCTCCTTGCAAACGAGATCGTTGAGAAGGGGAGCAGCTTCACGTATGCGGACCCGAGCGGCGCCACCACCGCATGGCTCGCGGCCTACGGCAACGGCTCCGTCGCGGCGATCGACGGCAGCAGCTTCACGCTCACGGACATCGCCAGCCCCGTCACCGTCTCGCCGAAAGCGGGCGACACGGGCAGCCACAGCGTCACCTTCAAGGTGTATATCGATGGAGCGTGGCAGGTGGTCGGCTCGTTGCCGTACTATTATACCGGCGTGGCGGGCGACAGCGGCCGGGCCTGCATCACCTCGGATATGGCCGCGCAGTTCTTCGGCGCGTACGGCTATGATGCAACGGCCGCGCCCGGGAACCAGTTCGGCTACAGCTACAACGATATCCATACGCTGTTCTACGCAAACGGCAGCACCCGAACCAATTTCTGCATGGACGTCAACGGGGGCGTGGTGCAGGAGGCGCAGGTCGTGCAGCTGTACACCAGCAACGGCACGGATGCGCAGCTGTTCCGCGTCCGGGACGCCGGGAACGGCTATTCCTTCCTGACGCCCCTCGGCAACAGCGCGTTCTATGTCAACGCCTATGGCTATGCCACCGGGGATCCCTCGACCACGCAGCTGAAGCTCTCCGCCTCGTCCAATGCGAACTCCCAGTGGCGGGTGGATACCGGCGCCGACGGCAGAACGACCTTCTGGTCGGCCATCGCGCCCGACGATCAGGTCATCGACCTGAACAACGCGAGCATGGTCAAAGGTGGCAGGCTGCAGCTGTGGCACTCCACCGGCGGCGCCCGGTACTGGTATATGGTGCAGCAGTACCGCATCTCCAACAACAGCGTCTCCGAGCAAAACGCCGACGGCACCTGGAGGATCGGCCTGACCCCGGAATCGAACGGCGACATCGTCTGCTACTATCTGCCCGGCATGCAGGATACGGTCTCCAACGTGACGGAAACCGCGCTGGCGAGCACGGGCTTCTGGGAGGTCTCGGTGCGCGACGACGGGCATCTGGTCTATTCCGACGGCGAGCTCGGCCGGATGGTGCAGACCGTGGCCAACGGCGGCGAAGCCACCGTCACCGTGCTGAACGCGGACGGCGTGCTCTGGTCCTGCGTTGGGAAAAACGGGGAGCCGTTCGCCGTGGAGAGCACGCAGAGCGACGGCTGCACCACGTTCGTCATCAGCGGTATCACCCAGCCCGTCGAGGTCGTGGCCACCCTCGCCAACCCGGAATTCACGGTGCAGTATTACGGCAATATCCTGCGGTATGCCACCGGGGGCAGCAACGCGCTGAAGGTCATCGACACCTCCGGCAAGGTCCTGCCCACAAACGGCGGCAGTATGGCCACGCGCAGCCTGTATCTGGAGGGCACGGGCCAGAACACGGGCCAGAACGCCGGCGATGCGGCGCAGCTCTACCGCGTTGCGACCACCACCGAGCTGACGAAGCTGTACAGCGACGGGACGTACCATTTCTATGAGTCGCCCGGGCTGATGTATTTCAACAAGCTCAAGGACAACGAAAGCTATACCCTGTCGGAGATCTGGGTGCTGAAGCCCGGCAAAGACGCGGCCAGCATGGACCGGGACGACTGGGAGATCCATGTCTGCGCGGACGACACGGCCTTCACCAACGAGGCCGGCCAGGCCGTGGGGAATACGATCCTCATCAGCGACGGCGCGGTGATCCGCCTGGTGTCGGATGTGAGCGAAGGCAACTACCACAACGGCACCACCTTCTATGACTACAACATCTCCGACGGCCAGAACAGCGACGGCCGCTGGCGCACCGGCATCACCGGCATCAACAGCGAGAGCAACTACGGCACCAGCTCCAACGGCCAGCGCAACTGGCGCTCCGGTTCGGATATCCTCGCCTTCGGCAACGCCAACTGCGGCACCGGCATGTCCGGCTACCTGTTTGACGGCGGTCCGCTGAACAAGTACAACGGTACCACCTCGAACTATACGGGCAAAAACGCCAGCTACGGCGGCGCGACCTTCGGCCTCGCCAAGAGCCTGAACAGCGACGGCACCATCCGCTACAACGAGTGGATCGTAGCGCCGAGGCTGTTCAACGACGGCGACGCCACCGGCAAGCAGACCTATGCCAACAGCTCGCTGACCTTCGACCGGGTGGGCGATACCTATACCCTGAGCGCGGCAACCTTGAAGAACTCCAACGGGCAGAGCAACACGCTCAGCGGCCTGCAGTATTTCTTCAACCCCTCGCCGTATGCCGGCAAGACCTACACGCACATCTTCACGAACAACTTCTGGCCGATGGATCGCGCGGCCGGGCGGACGGATGCGCTGTGGGGCAGGCACGGCGCGCCGGGCAGCTTCCAGGGCTTTACCGAAACGAACGGCTACAACTGGTCCAGCCTTGCGGCGAACTTCCCGGAGAGCGACGACGGCAACAACCACAACTGGTTCTTCGGCATGAATTTTGCCATCAACTTCAACCTGACGGCGGATTACGAGGGCCCGCTGGAGTATTACTTCTTCGGCGACGACGACCTCTGGGTGTTCCTCGATGGACAGCTCGTCTGCGATATCGGCGGCGTCCACAGCTCCATCGGCGAGTATGTCAACCTGCGGGACTACCTGCCCGTTGGCTCCGCCGGCCAGCACACGCTGAGCTTCTTCTACACCGAGCGCGGCGCCTCCGGCTCCACCTGCTGGATGAGCTTCACGCTGCCCTCCGTCTCGAGCGCCACCACCGCCCGCGATACCGGCAGCCTGCAGATC
>JAQXRK010000117.1 GCA_029218485.1 bacterium
AGAAACGACGATACAATTTTGTGTCCTCCATCGTTCCGATCATGATCAGTGGCAGTTTGCTGCAGGCGGAGGAGAAGATGCCGAAGAACCGGCAGAGGCTGCAATCCGAGAGATTTTTGAAGAAACAGGAATTAAGGTGGATACTATTACAGCGTTGTGCTCTATGGCATATGTTCCTGTAGATGTTATTTCGGAGCACCATCGGAAATATTGGGAAAAGGATATTTATGTTCTTCCCGAGTATCCTTTTGCATTTGAATGTATTTCCGACATAAAACGATCGAATGAACACCTTGATTATGAATGGCTCAGTTACAATGAGGCCATGTCTCGCTTGACTTGGGATTCCAATAAAACAGCACTGTATGAGTTGAACTGTCGGTTATCAGCAGAAAAATGATGCGGACGTTGAACTGTTTCAACTCCACCGTTTTTTTGAATGTTCCCGATGGTATCCTTGTTCGGTGCAACACGCCTCGGTATTGGGATTTTTTTGCCGGTTCGTTGCGGGTTCATTTCGGGATCCGCTCTGAAGTCCTGTGATTACAAGGCTTCTGAGTCGTTAAAAAAACATCACCCGGTTTGTATCAAAACCAGGTGATGATTTGGTGGAGATAAGGGGACTCGAACCCCTGACTTCTGCATTGCGAACGCAGCGCTCTACCAACTGAGCTATATCCCCATATGCGCTTTTGCTGTTCCCTGACAGCTTTAATAGCATACTACAAATTGCCTGAAATTGCAATAGGGAATTTGCAAAAAAAATGTGCCGCAGGCCGGACGGCGCGTTTCTGCCGTTCTCCGCGCAAACACGGCGCTCGGCGGCAGGGCGTCAATCCCGCTCGCTTTTGCCCGCGCCGGGCGCCTCGCCGGCAACGGTCTTCTCGACATGCTCTGCAAGAATCCGCACGACGTTCCCGCCGACGGACGCGATCCCGGATGTCACGGCCGCAGAGAGCACGGTGTTCCCGGCCAGCCGGGCGCGCACAGTCCCCTCCGCCAGCGCGATCATGGCCCGCGCATGCCCGCGGCGAATGCCCATGCTGCCGCCGCCCGCACCGGACTTCCCGTCCTCCACGGGCAGTATCACCGAATCGCACGCCGCTTCCGCCGCAACGCCGTTCGGCGTGACGATGCGCACCGTCAGCGGCGCATCGCTGTTCGTCATCTGTTCCGCCATGCCGCGCCTCCGTGCTTATCCCCGCTTTTGATAGACATCGTCGATCGTACCCGCCATCAGAAACGCCTGCTCGGGCAGCTTATCGCAATCGCCGCCGAGTATCGCCTCAAAACCGCGGATGGTCTCCTCAATCGGCACGAACTTGCCCTCGAGGCCGGTAAAGCTCTCCGCAACATGGAACGGCTGGCTCATGAACCGCTGCACCTTGCGCGCGCGCCGGACCGTCTGGCGATCCTCCGGCGAAAGCTCATCCATACCGAGAATGGCGATGATGTCCTGCAGCTCATTATAGCGCTGCAAAACGCGCTGGACCTCCTTCGCCACCGTATAATGGCGCGCGCCCACCACATCGGGCGCCAGCATCCTCGAATTGGACTCGAGCGGAGCGACCGCCGGATAGATGCCGAGCTCCACAATGCTGCGGGATAGCACGGTCGTGGCGTCCAAGTGGGAGAACGTCGTGGCCGGCGCCGGGTCCGTCAAATCGTCCGCGGGAACATAGATGGCCTGCACCGATGTGATCGAGCCGTTGTGCGTGGAAACGATGCGCTCCTGCAGCTTTCCCATCTCGGAGGCCAGCGTCGGCTGATAGCCAACCGCCGACGGCATGCGGCCGAGCAGAGCGGAAACCTCCGCGCCCGCCTGCGTAAAGCGGAACACATTGTCGATAAACAGCAGCACGTCGCGGTGCGCAACCTCCCGGAAATACTCCGCGATCGTCAGCCCCGCCAGCGGCACGCGCAGCCTTGCGCCGGCCGGCTCGTTCATCTGGCCGAACACCAGCGCCGTCTTGTCGATGACGCCGGACTGCGCCATCTCCCGCCAGAGGTCGTTGCCCTCGCGCGAGCGCTCGCCCACGCCGGCAAACACGGAATACCCGTTATGCTCAAACGCAATGTTGCGGATCAGCTCCATGATCAGGACGGTCTTGCCGACGCCCGCGCCGCCGAAAAGACCGATCTTTCCGCCCTTGGCATAGGGCGTCATAAGATCGATGACCTTGATGCCCGTTTCCAGAATCTCCGTCGCCGGAACGATATCGGTAAACTTCGGCGGTTGATGGTGAATCGGCCAGTATTCCTGCGATTGCACCGCGCCGCTGCGATCGATCGGGCGGCCGGTGACATCGATCATCCTGCCGAGCAGCGCTTCGCCGACCGGAACGGAGATGGGCGCGCCGGTGTCGATCGCGGTCATGCCGCGGGACATGCCGTCGGTCGGGCGCATGGAGATGCAGCGCACCTCGCCGTTTCCCAGCTGCTGCAGCGTTTCCAGCGTATAGGTTTCCTGACCGATTCGCACCTCGACCGCATGAAAGATATCGGGGATATGCTCGTCCGAGGGGAACCGGATATCCACAACGGGGCCTGTGATTCTTGTGATAATTCCAGTTGCGGGCATTGTAATGACCTTTCTTTATGGAAATCTGGGGAAA
The DNA here is from genome assembly GCA_029218485.1 of bacterium. Lineage (GTDB taxonomy): Bacteria > Bacillota > Clostridia > Christensenellales > CAG-138 > Aphodomorpha. The sequence continues at coordinate 2,616 of JAQXRK010000117.1, forward strand.
GCCGGCTGTAGCGCACCGCCGGTAAAGCGGGCTGCGCCGCCGTTCCAAGCCGAATGCCGCGAAACATCCGGTGAAGCTACTGCTGCTATACGTTGTCCGACGCCGTCTCGATCACGCTTGCGGTGACCTCCGCCTGCCGCCTGCGGTTGATCGTCGTTTCCAGCTCCAGGGCGGACTGGGCGGCATTGTCGTATGCGGATCGCATCGCCATCAGCGTCGCCGCCTGCGCGCCCGACGCATGCTCGAGGGCTATGGCATAGACCATCGTGTCAAAGCCGTGCTCGGCAAGGCGTTCACACACCGTCTCCCGATCGGGCAGGAACAGCACATCCTCCGCTTCGGCGGGCGCTGCGTCGTCGGCAGCCGGCAATATCTGGCGGATGAGCGGCGTCTGCCGCAGCATGTTCTCAAAGCGCTGGTACAGCACATCCACGCCGGAAACCGCGCCCAACGCGTACAGCCCGGCCACATACTCGGCCAACTGCTGCGCCTCGTCAAACCGGGGCACATCCTGAAACGGCATTTCCCGCTCCAGCTGGATCCCCTTCTCTTTACAAAACGCGGCCGCCATCTTCCCGCAGGCGATGACGAGCGGCGCCGGCGCTGTTTCCCGGTAGCGGCTGTAAAACAGGTTCAAAAGCTCCCCATTGAATCCGCCGCAAAGCCCACGGTTGCCGGAAAAAAGCACCCAGCAGCGCGGTCTCTCACCCGCTGCCGCCGGCGCGGCACCCATCCGGCCGGCAGCCCGCTGCATTTCCCGGCAAGCCGCCGCATAGGTCTCGTACGACAGGCGGGCGGCATTGACGCGCGAATACTTCGCCGCTGCAACGGTGCGCATCGCCCCGGCCAGCTGGCCGGTCGTGCGGATGCTCTTCAAGCGCTTGCGGAGTTCACGGAGGCCGGCCATGCTCAGGCTACCTCCGCAAATGCGCGCAGCGCATCCTCGAGCTGCTGTATCGTCTGCGCATCCAGTTTTTCCCCGGTGGAGAGGCGCTGAACGAGCTCGCTCTGCCCGGTTTCAAAATAATGGAACAGCCGCTCCGCGTACGCTTCCATCCCCTCGGGCGGAACCTGCGACGCGCAATCGCCGGAAACGGCGAAGATCAGCAGTGCCTGCTTCCAGTCTGCCAGCGGCGCATAGCGGCCCTGACGAAGTGCCGCCATCATCCGCGCACCGGAGTCGAGCACCTCTCGCGTGGCATCGTCCAGATCGGAGCCGAACTGCGCAAAGGTCGCCAGCTCCCGGTACTGAGCCAGGCGCATACGCAGCTGGGAGGAGACCTGCTTCATCAGCTTCGTCTGCGCCGCACCGCCAACGCGGGATACGGACAGGCCGACGTTGATCGCGGGGCGCTGACCCTCGTTGAACAGATCCGTTTCCAGGAAAATCTGACCATCGGTGATGGAGATCACGTTGGTCGGGATGTAGGCCGAGATGTCGCCCGCCTGCGTTTCGATGATCGGCAGCGCGGTAACGGAACCGCCGCCCGCCTCATCGGACAGCTGCGCCGCGCGCTCAAGGAGGCGCGCATGCAGATAGAAGATATCGCCCGGATACGCCTCGCGCCCGGAGGGCCGGTGCAGCAGCAGCGACAGCTCGCGGTAGGCCACGGCGTGCTTGGACAGATCGTCGTACACGATCAGCGCGTCGCGCCCGTTGTACATGAAATACTCGCTCATGGCGGCGCCCGCAAACGGCGCAATATACTGCATGGAGGCCGCGCTCGACGCGGTGGCCGAAATGACGGTCGTATACTCCATGGCGCCATACTTTTCGAGCTTCGACACGATCTCCGCAACCGCCGCATCCTTCTGGCCGATGGCAACATAGATGCACGCGACGTTCTTGCCCTTCTGATTGATGATCGTATCGATGGCAATGGCGGTTTTGCCGGTCTGCCGGTCGCCGATGATCAGCTCGCGCTGGCCGCGGCCGATGGGCACGAGCGCATCGATGGGCTTGATGCCGGTGTGCAGCGGCACCGACACCGGCTTGCGGTCCGGAATCGCCGGCGCATGGAACTCGATCGGTCGGCGATCGCTCGCCCAAATATGGCCCTTTCCGTCGATGGGATTGCCCAGCGGATCCACGACGCGCCCAAGCAGCGCATCGCCGACGGGAACGCTCATCATGATGCCCAGCCGGTGCACCCTGCTCAGGCTCTCGATGTGCTCATAGCGGCCAAAGATAATGCAGCCGACGCGATCCGGCTCGATGTCGAGCACCATGCCGTGCTCGCCGCATTCAAAAGCGACCACCTCGCCAAACATGATGTCGGACACGCCGTCGAGCCAGCAAATGCCGTCGGAAACGCTGAGAACGCGGCCGACCTGATACTCATTGGCCTCCTTTGGCGCATGACGAACGGTGTCTGCCATGCCGGAGAGCATCTGCGCGGCATCGGCGCCCTCGATCTCCCGCTCGTTCAGCAGCGCGCCCAGGCGCGCAATGCTGTTGACGACCGTGCGGTCATACACCGTATCGCCGATGCGAAGCTGGAAACCGCCGATCAGCGAGGCGTCGACCTTGACCCAGAACGAGGGCTTGCCGTTCACTTCGGAGAGCAATTGCTCCACCTTGCAGCGGATGCGCTCGACGAGCGGCTCCGCCATCGGGTAGGCGGAGGTCAGCGTGACGTACAGAACGTCATGCTTTGCCAGATACACCCTGTCGCCCGGCGAGATGCAGATGTGGGCCAGAACACCGTCCACCATCTCCGCTTCGTGGTCCCGGAATGCTGTCCGGAACGGCTCCTCTGCCATCCGCTCGGCAGCCAGCTTCTGCGCCCGCTGGACCATCTCATCGCGGACATCGAGCAGCATTGCGCGGCGCATATCCTCGCAAGCCTGCCCAAACTGCGATTCCAGACGGTATTCCTGTTCCTGCGTCTCGTTTTGGATCGTCTCGACCGTTTCGGCCGCGCTCGACCGCTTTTCTTCAACCGGCAGCGCCGGCTGTTCCGGCGCAATCTCCGGCTGCGGGAGCGCGCGCTCCGCCTCATCGAGCGCGGCATTGATCCGCTCGCGGCGGGAACGGAAAATAGCGACGATCTGCTTCCGTCCGAAAATCCATATAATCCCCGCCAGAAGCAGGACATTGATCAGCGCATACAATAAGTGCATAGCATTTTCCCGTCAGGACACCAGCTTCTGCACGAATGCCGTGACCAGATCGTCCATACCGGCATCCAGATTCTGCTGGAGTTCCCGTTTCTCCGTTTCCATTTCCGACCGCCGCTGCTCAAGCAGCAGAGCATACCTATTCTCCGCTTCCGCCGTCTGCTTAGCGGCAAGCCGCTTTGCATCCAGAATCGCCGCCGCGGCGGCGTCGCGCGCCTGTTTTTCCGCAGCGCGCCGTCTCTGCTCCGCTTCCCGCTCGGCCGTCTCCAGCGCCAGCGCCGCTTTCTCCCGCCGTTCACGGGCAGACGCAATCTTCTGTTCCCGCGCGTCCATGAAGGCAAGCAGCGGCTTGAACAGGAATTTGTTCAAAAAGAACATCAGGATGCAAAATGTGATGACCGTCCATAGCAGAACGGATATCTGAATGGTCATTCCCGTCACTCCGCTTCGTACTTTGAAGCTTCCTTTCCGCCCGAATACGGGCATGCTGCGCCGGATGCAGCGGGCCGGCGCCCGCGGCACCCCAGAAGCGCGTTCAGATCTTGGAGGTCAAAATGAATGCGATCAGCAGGCCGTAGATCGTGAGCGCCTCCATCAACGCCATGGAAATGATGAGCGCAGAGCGGATGTCCTTTGCGGCGTCGGGCTGACGCGCAATGCTCTCCATGGCCGCCTTGGCGGTCTTGCCCTGACCGAGCGCGGGGAAGATGGTGCTCACGGCGATCGCGATCGCAGCTGCGAGTGCAATAATTGCGGAATCTGTCATGGTCTTTTTCTCCAATCCTTATTTTTATTCTTCCACTTCAATGGCTTCTTCCAGATAGATGGAAACAAGCATGGTAAACACAACGGCCTGAATCGCACAGAAGAGCAGCGACAGCGCCATCATAATGACCGGCGCGCCGATCGGCAGCAGACCGTACAGCTCCTCGGTAACGGTTTCCTCGCCGAACACGTTGCCGAACAGACGCAGCGCCAGCGAAGCGGGCTTGATGAATTCGTCCAGCACGAGCAGCGGCAGCATGACCGCGATCGGCGTAACGAAGCGCTTGAGATAGTTCCTGCAGCCGCCGGCGCGGATGCTGGCAATCTGCAAAAATGCAAACGTCACAACGCCGAGCCCCAGCGTCACCGAGAGCGAGGATGTGGGCGCCTTGAAATACTTCGTCATCCCGACGCCCGGAATGAGGCCGGAATAGTTGGCGACGATGATAAAGATAAACAGCGAGCCGAGAAAATAGAAGTACTTTCTGGCCTTCTTCTTCCCCACGATCCCGGTGAAGAATCGATCCAGACTCTCGACCGCGGTTTCCACCATGTTCTGGAACCGGCCGGGCCTCTCCTTCAAATGCCGTGTAACAAAAAACGACGCCAGTATGAGCAGCAGCGCGATCAGCCACATCATGATCACCTCGCCGGTCACATCGAGCACGCCGAACAGCGGAATCACAACCTCCGATGCCTCGCCCATTCCCATTCACCTCCTCGCGGTTTCGCCTTCGTCCTCCGGTTGATTCGTATCCCTGTCCCGTTCCTCCCGCTTCAGCGCGTCGTTCAGCTTCACCAGACGGCCGGCAAAGAAGATCGACGGCACGGTGATCCCCAGCGCGCCGCCGAGCAGCAAGGCCACGGTATCCCATGGCAGCAGGCCGGACAGCAGGAACAGGGCCGCCAAATACGAAACGTTCAAAATCTGACGGACGACAAAGAGCGCGGACAGCTGCGTGGGCCCGCGCCGGAGCGCAGCCCGGGCCATCCTGTCGTTGAGGGCCGCTATGGCAACGCCGCCGGCAAGTGCCAGAGCGAAACCGACCAGCGCGCTTTCCATGCCAATCCCTCCTTTTTGCAACAAATGCAACCGCTATATTATAGTAACGACTCCCCCATTTTGTCAATGCACCACCGGATGTGCAGCTTCTTTTGCTCCTGCCCCGGCATGGAGCATCCGTTTCACAGCAAGCCGCGCATGGCGGCCGTGGGACAAAAGAAAACCCGCCGGTCACCCGGCGGGAAGCAATTCGGTTTGAAACGCTCAATCGATTTTGCGGAGAACCTCGAAAAACGCCTGCGGATGGTCGCACACCGGGCAGATCTCCGGTGCGCGTGCGCCAACCGCAATGTGACCGCAGTTGCGGCATATCCAGACGGTATCCTGCGCATCCCGCAAAAACACCTCGTTGTCCTCCACGGTTTTCAGCAGCGCGCGGAACCGCTCCTCGTGGTGTTTTTCGATGGCGGCGACCATGCGGAACCGGTTGGAAAGCTCCAAAAACCCCTCGCGTTCCGCCGTCTGCGCAAACCGCTCATACATATCCGTCCACTCATAGTGTTCGCCGGCCGCCGCTGCCAGCAGGTTCTGCGCCGTGCTGCCGATGCCCTCGAGCTCCTTGAACCAGATCTTTGCATGCTCCCGCTCATTGTCGGCGGTCTGCAAAAACAGCGCCGCAATCTGTTCGTAGCCCTCCCGCCTGGCCGCAGCGGAAAAATAGGTGTATTTGTTCCTCGCCTGCGATTCCCCGGCAAACGCGGCCTCCAGATTGCGCTCCGTCTCCGTACCGGCATACCGGTTCCGGTGCCGCGCATCGATCACCTCCATCTGGTCCTCCCTGGCGCCGCAGCGCGGACAGACGAGCTCCACGCCCTCCGGCGCATCCACAATCTCTCCGCACAGTTTACACTTGTATTTCTTCATGTTCCGTCCTCCTTTGATTTCGCCGCGGGCTTGAAGCGCGCGATTTTGCTGTCACTATCCTTCCCAAAAGAGGTGTTTTTTAACGGGTTCTCCCCGTTTCGTCCGCGCCTTGCCCTAAGCATTTCCCCTGCCGGCGGGAACGGCACGCCGCCCACGATATGCTCCACGGGCGCAGCTTGTGGCAACGCTATTTCTTCAAACCAGCGCTGCGCATTGCACAAAGGGCGAATGCCGCTATGGCAAACTCCCTCACCTGAATTGCAGCGTTTTGCCCCTCCGCGCAATCCTTGCCAAAATCTTAGCGGGATATGGATATATAATGCTATCCGAAAGCTGGCGTTCCCGCGGCCGACCACGGCCGGCACGCGCATGCGCACGCTCGAAAACAAATCCACACGGCGGCGAAAGGAGTATCCCACTATGCACAGCAAAACGTATATCGAGGCAAGGAAGGAATTTATCAACTGTCTTTGCATGTCCATCATCGGTTTGGGCGTCCCGATCGTTCTGGCGTTTACAGAATGGTGGCCGATTATGAAGGCCGAAAAGCAGCTGGAGGCAGCACAAAAGGCCGTTGAGGCGTAACGCATCCGCTCACGCCCAAACGCTTCCATGGACATATGCGCCCCACAAGTTATGCTCCGCCCGAAAGCAGCCCTGCTGCGGGCACGGGCAGACGGCGGCCGCAGCAGGGACCGATTGGTCCGGACTGCGGCCGCCGTTTTGTCTTACCGGGCATGAAAGTATGCGCTTGGTTTTAGTGCGCCGCCGCTTTGCAGATCAACCGTGCGGAGCAAAGCAGGCGTGAGTGCGGACCGGCGAGCGCAGGGCGCTCT
>JAQXRK010000118.1 GCA_029218485.1 bacterium
GCCGGGGAACCGGCGGCGGCGACAAAATAGTTGTGGTCGTAGTGCGCGTGGCTGCTCGTCACGGCGTCCGCCTCAATGTCCCGGAGCCGGTAGCCCGTGGTGGGCGCGCACGGATCGGTCAGGATGCGGACCCCCTCGCCGCTCGTGAGCAGAAAGCAGGAATGGCCGTACCATTGCATTTGCATAGCGAAAATCTCCTTTCAGGTTGAAATGGCGGCAGGGCGGTACAGCGCGTACAGCACGCGCGCGGCCGCCTCGCCCACGGCGCCGCAGCCGGACAAAAGACCGGCCCGCTCGCGGGGCGGCAGGCCATGTGCCATCGACAGCAGCGCGCGCTCCGCCTCGGCCCTCCGGGGCGGTGCGCCGTCCGGCAGCAGCAGCATGGTCAAGAACAGCGCCCTCTGCACGGGGGCACAGGCGGGGCACCCCGCGCCGCCCCGCCGCGCGAGCGCACGCATGCGGTTGAGCGCATGGCAGCCGCAGTCGTCCTCCGCGGGCGGGAGCGCCGTGATCAGCGCACCGGCCGCAGCGGCATACCACGCGTCCGACAGGTCGAACAGCAGCCACCGATTCTCCGCGCGCACGCGCGCGACCGGCTGCACGCCGAACACCTCCGGAAACGGCAGCGCTTCGGAAAGCTCGTCCGCAAGGTGCGCGGCGTCAAGCCCGTGGCGAATGGCCGCCGGACTGCCGGCCGCAGCGGCGCGCGCGGGCATATGGATATCGGAGGGGGGAACGACCCGACCGGCCGCCCGGGACAGACCGTCCGCAAGGGCCGATTGCAGGCGCTGTGAAAAACAAAGCGTGGATTCCATGTGAGTAGTGTACAGGAATTGCCAGACCGATGCAACGGAAGAAAAGCGGCGAAAATGTGAAAAACGGACGCATGGTTGACGGTTTACGGGCGTTCGGCTTTGTGCTATACTGAACGAAAAGCAACGGGAGGGACGGCATGGACGAAAAGCAGCTGCGGCTTGGGGTGACGCTGCGCATCTACAGCGCCGATGAAAAGTGCTTTGGCCCGGGCGTGGCGGAACTGCTCGAGCGGGTGGACAAAATGCAGTCGCTCCGGCAGGCGACCATATCGATGCAGATGGCCTACAGCAAGGCCTGGCGCATGATCAAGACCGCGGAGCAGGAGCTGGGCTTTGCGCTGCTGCAGACCAGCACCGGCGGCAAGGGCGGCGGCGGCGCGATGCTGACCGATGAGGGAAGGCGCTTTCTCGCCTCCTACCGCCTGTTTGAGCGCACGGTGCGCGACTTTGCCGAAGAGGCATTTGTGGAGATTATCGGATCATGAAATTTACGAAAATGCATGGATTGGGCAATGACTTTCTCGTCATCGATGCGCGCGGCATGGGCGGCGCCGACTTCAATGCGCTTGCACCGGCGCTCTGCCACCGCCAGACCGGCGTGGGCGGGGACGGGCTGCTGCTCGTGCTCAACAGCGACGCGGCCGACATCCGCATGCGCATCATCAATTCCGACGGCAGCGAGGCGGAGATGTGCGGCAACGGCATCCGCTGCTTTGCCAAGTATGTGTACGAGCAGGGCATCGTGAAAAAGACCGCCTTCTCGGTCGAAACGCTCGCCGGCGTCATGCGCCCGGCGCTGCTGATCGAGGACGGCGTGGTGACCGGCGTGCGCGTGGACATGGGCAAGCCGTTCCTGAACTGCGAGGAGATCCCCGTGGAGGGGACGGGGCGCTGCATCGACCGCGAGCTGACCGTGAACGGGCAGACGCTGCGCTTTACCAGCGTGCTGGTCGGCGTGCCGCACACGATGATCTTTGTGGACGATCTGACCAAGGTCGACATCGCGGGGCTGGGCAACGCGGTGGAGCACGCGCCGGTCTTCCCGCGTCGCACGAACGTGAACTTCGTCGAGGTCGTGGACGATCATACCGTGCGGGCGCGCACATGGGAGCGCGGCTGCGGCAGAACGCTCGCCTGCGGCACCGGCGCATGCAGCACGGCCGTCGCCTGCGCGCTGACCGGGCGCACCGGCCGCAGCGTCGATGTGCAGATCGAGCTTGGCACGCTGCATATCGACTGGGCAGCGGACGACCACGTCTACATGTCCGGCCCGGCCGAGGTCTCCTTCGTCGGCGAAACGACGGATATCGAGCGGCGCTGACGAGCCGCCAAAAACCCACGGCTGAGAATGCCAAAAATCACAACCACCCGCACAGCGGGTGGTTTTTATATGCGCTGTCAGCCCATGCTGCACGGCAAGCGGCCAAGGGCGCAATCCTTTGCGCTTGCGCGATGTCTGCTGAACGCTTGCGCGGTGTCTGCGCGGTGCAAGTTGACCAATGGCAGTAAGGTCGCTGCGTCAGGGCGCGGTGTCTGCGCGGCGCTTGCAGAACGCTTACGCGGTGCAAGGGCGGTGTTTACGCGGTGCGTTCGCGGTGCAAGGGCGATGCCCCCTTACTCCGCTCTTCCTCAACGCCCCCGAAGGGGCGTTTGTTGCGCAGCGGGTTCGCGCGGCGGTCAAGCAGCAGGCGCGCGCTTTTCCCCTCCGGGCGCCCCTGCAGCCCGATCCCGCCATTTTAGCGGTCTCCCTTTTCAATGGCCTCCAGTAGCCCGTTCAGATAGCAGATGCCGAGCGCGCGATCGTAGAGCCCGTAGCCGGGCATCGAAACCTCCCCCCAAATCGCGCGCCCGTGGTCCGGGCGCACCGGCCCGTCAAATCCGGTACGATACAGCGCATGCATGATCGCGTACATATCGAGCGAGCCCTCGCTGCTCGGATGCGCCGCCTCGTCGAAGCGGCCCGGCCCCAGATGGTGTACGTTGCGCACATGCGCAAAGTGGATGCGCCCAGCGAGGCTGCGGATGATATCGGGTATGTCGTTGTCGGGGTTGGAGCCGAGCGAACCGGTGCACAGCGTCACGCCGTTGTGCACATCATCCACCGCAGCCATGAGCCGCAGCAGCTGTGCCTTCGTGCCCGCAAGGCGCGGCAGGCCAAAGACCGGCCACGCCGGGTCGTCCGGATGGATGGCCATCCGGATGTCGTACCGGTCGCACGTGGGCATGATCGCCTTGAGAAAATAGCACAGGTTTTCAAAGAGCGCGTCCTCATCCACGCTGCTGTAGAGCCGGAACAGCTCCGAGATGTGCGCCATGCGCTCCGGCTCCCACCCCGCCAGCAGATAGCCGTTTGACTTCTCTCCCATGTGGTTCATCAGCTCGTTCCTGTCGATGCGGTCGATCAGCGCCTGATCGTACGACATGACGGTCGAGCCATCCGGCAGAGCCTTGGCCAGATCGCTGCGCGTCCAGTCAAAGACGGGCATAAAGTTGTAGCAGACGACATGGATGCCCAGTTGGCCGATGACTTCAAGCGTGCGGATATAGTTTTCGATATACCGGTCCCGCTCGGGCAGCCCCGCCTTGATGGCGTCGTGGATGTTGACGCTCTCAATCCCTTCCAGCGTGAGCCCCGCCGATTCGATCTCCTCCTTGAGCGCGCGCAATTCGCCGGGCTGCCAGATCTCGCCGGGGAGCTTATCGTAGAGCGTGGAGATCACGCCCGCCACGCCCGGGATCTGGCGGATTTGTGCAAGCGTTACCGAGTCAAAGCTGCGTCCGAACCAACGCATGGTGAATTTCATCGTTGTTTCTCTCCTTCCTGCCG
>JAQXRK010000119.1 GCA_029218485.1 bacterium
CGCGATCGATTATGAAGGCCTGTCCGCTTCCCAGCAGGTCGCAGCCGACACCCTGCGGCAATACCTCGTATCGGTTACCGAGGGCGCAACCTACCCCTACCAATACGATCCGTTGGATCCCGAGGACGGCATCCACAACTCGCTCGAGCTCTCCCTCTGTCTGTTCGACATCCGCACCGAGAAGGACATCGATACCTATTTCCGGCTGCTGCAGGATCTCCCGGCCTTTTTCGAGCAGGTGCTCGCATACGAGCAGGAGCGCGCGGACAACGGATACCTTCTGTCGACAGCGGAGTTCAAGCAGCTGATCGCAAGGCTGAACACCAGCGCCCGCGTCGATAACTCCCACTACCTGATCAAAGCGTTTGATAAAAAGATCGATGCGCTCGATCTGGAGGAGTCGACCGCAGCGGACTATAAGGCGCGCAATATCTCCATGATGACAGACTGCTTCTTCCCCGCCTTTCAAGCGCTCTCGAGCGGGATGCGCCTGCTGATGCCGCAGCGCGAGGTCAAGCAGGTCCCCGTATGTGAGAGCACGCGCAGCGATGATCTGGCGTATTTCCTCTACAGACTGCAAGTGGAAAGCGGGTTGCAGGTGGATGTCTATCAGGCGGCAGAAAAGCTGGAGAACTGGTCGCAGCGGCTGTTGTCCGAAATTGGCATCGCCTCCCTCACGCCCTATTTGGAAGCCGATGAAACCGTCCCCGTTTTTGAAAAGGAAACCACGGACGAATCGCTCGATTATCTGAAGCAGTTTACCGAAGCGCGTCTTGCGCCGCTGCCCGCGCACACATTGGATGTCGTGGTGCCCGACCCGCTTCTGTCGGAGGGCTTTGCCGCCGCATATGTCATCCCTTCCCTCGATGACTGGACGGAGAACCATCTGCTGCTCCCGGAAGAAAAAAGCGGCAAGGACCTGCTGCTGTTGGCGCACGAGTGTTACCCCGGCCACCTGTACCAGACGGTTTATCAGCGGGGGCTTGGGAGCCTGAGCCTCTCGCAGCAGCTTCTGACGCCGACTTGCTATTCGGAGGGCTGGTCGCAGTTTGCGGAATACTATCTCGCATCCAACACCGACCTGATCCCGCCGAGTTCTGCGCTGATGCTGCACCAGAGCGACATGTACTCGATCATAACCGCCGCGTATACGAGTCTTCTCGTCAACTATTACGGCTATACGAAGGAGACCCTTCGCAGCCAGTTTGGCGCCGAGTATGCCGCCTGTTACGAGCTTGCCCTGAGCCGGCCCTATACCTTCTTCCCGTATGCGTTTGGTTACATCGCCTTTATGGAGGCGTATGAGGAGGCCGCCAAGATCGCCGGAGATTCTTTTGATCCCGCCGCCTATGCGCAGGCTTATCTCGATCTGGGCCCCGGGTACAGCGCATCGCTTTCCGAGCGGATGTTCGATTGGGCGCGGTCCATTGTGCAGCCCGAGGTCAACTGTGTGCTCGATCAGGCGGCAACCGATGCGTTCCTTGCATTCGACGAATCGTTTTACCGGTTCTATGTCACGCAAAACGCGATCGTATACCTCAAGCATGTGTCGGACGATGGCCGCTGCCCGATCGATATATCGGATGTTCGCTGGACACTCGGCCATTACACCGAGGCCGACTGGCAGGAATGGCAGCGCGCGCTCTCCGATTTTGACGTTCAGCTCCATGCCATTGACCGAAACGGGTTGAGCGAGCAGCACCGGTTCGCCTATGATACGATCGAAAATTATCTGACTCTGCAAATCGAGGGCGAGCCTTACTACGGCTACTTCCTGCTGCCGAACAGCGACAGCTATACCCTCACCGAACTGCTGGAGCTGATCGCACAATATCCGTTCCGCACGGAGGAGGATGTCAAGCGATATATCCAGCTGCTCGAGGACTTCCCCCGCGCCGCCAAGGAAATCACCGATTACCGCCATTATCAGTTGGAATCGGCCCGATATGAGCTGTTCAGCAGCATGCACACCGAACGTCGTGAGCTTGACCGCATCCACGATTACATCGACCCGCAGAATGTGAATGGGCCTTCCAAGTTTCTTCCGGAGCAGCTGGCCATGGTCGATGGGCTCAGTCAGGAACAGATCGAAGCATATACCGCCCAGATAGGCGCGCTGCTGTCGGATGCCGTCTATCCTGCTCTCTATGACCTGCAAAGGTCTGTCGATGCTGTTACCAACGGCTATGATCAGATCGTTTATGAGCGTAAAACACGCCATTATCAGGACTACTATCGCCATCCGGAGGCGCGCAGCTATCTGGAATGGCGCATCCGGCTTGTGACCGGCATGACGCCCGATGAACTGGCCGTGCATACGATTCGGTCGGCCGACATGTTCTGCCTCCTGCTCGCCGATGCGTCATACCGCATTTCCAGCAGCGATGGTAAGATCATGCCCGCCAAATCGCACGAGCACATGCTGGACGAACTGCAATCCATCGCAGCGCAATGGCTGCCGGAAGTTCCGCCATTCACTTTCACCGAGTATCCATCCAAACTGCTCTATACATGGCCGCTAGACCCGACGCATGAGATCTATACGAAGTGGCGTGACGGTATCGATCTTACCCGCCCGTACCAGATTTTGGGCATGCGCCGTGAAAACGGCAGCTATCTGTACGTTGCCGGCGAAAAAGAGGCGACCAACCCGGCCTTTGCCGCATATGACCTCACGCCCGGCCGCGCATACCTGAGCGCCTACCTCGATGCAGGCAATGCAACGCTCACGCAGCGCGTGCTGATGCCCGCTTACTATGACATGGCATGGGGGAGCGTTGCGCGCATGCTTACGGCGCGGCATACCGTCTGGCAGGATGCGGCGCTGATGGAATACTACCTGTATCTTGACCAGTTCTATCGCGCGCTGCTCAACCACAGCACCCTGTACGTCAGCTATTATTCTCCATGCGATTATGTGGTCGGCGATGGCTACCCCGCCGATTTCAAGCGCTTCTCCAAAATCTATCCGTTTCTTGAACTTGGCTTTCAGGATTCCAGATGGAGGCTTCCCATGGCGATGACGTACGGCATGTACACCCACACCTCCGTCTATACCGAGTTGTTCCTCGCCGTGCAGGCAAAGCTCGGGTCCGACTTTGATGAGAAGGCATTCAACGCCTATTATCTCTCCCTCGGCCCCTCCTACCCGATGCTCATTCGGGAGGCGGTCGCGGAGCATTACGACCTCGATCTCAACTGACCGCACAAAAACAGAGCCGCTGTACGACAGCAAACAGAGCCGCTGCAAAGCGGCTCTGTTGCTTGCGGTTGTGCATCGAGCATACAGCAAAATCACCCGTTAACGGATTAACGGATTGTGACACCTCCTGTGCAGCCGGCAGGAAACCCCGTTTTGCGGCGGACATGAGAAAAGAACCTCGCCCAAAGGCGAGGTTCTTTGTTTGTTGCTTTTTGAAGCTTACATCTCGTTCAGCTTCTTGTAGTACTCGATCTTCTCGACGGCTTCCTTCTCGGCGCGGGCGAAGAGCTCTTCCGCGGCCTGCGGGAACTGCTTCTTGAGCGAGGAGTACCGGACTTCGCCCATGATGAACTCCTGATAGCTCCCCTTCGGGTCCTTGCTGTCGAGCACGAACGGGTTCTTGCCCTCGGTTGCCAGATCCGGGTTGTACCGGTACAGCGGCCAGTAACCGGCCTCGACGGCCTTCTTGGCTTCCGCCTGGCTGTGGCCCATGTTGATGCCGTGGTTGATGCACGGTGCATAGGCGATGATCAGGGACGGTCCCTTGTAGGCTTCCGCCTCGTTGACGGCCTTGATGAGCTGCGCGGGGTTGGCGCCCATGCAGACCTTCGCAACGTACACATAGCCGTAGCTCATGGCCATCAGGCCGAGGTCCTTCTTCTTCGTGCGCTTACCGGCGGCCGCGAACTTCGCAACCGGGCCGGTCGGGGTCGCCTTGCTGGCCTGACCACCGGTGTTGGAGTACACCTCGGTGTCCATGACGAGCACGTTGACATCCTCGTCCATGGCGAGCACGTGATCGAGTCCGCCGTAGCCGATGTCGTACGCCCAGCCGTCGCCACCGAAGATCCAGATGGACTGCTTCGTGAGCAGGTCCTTGTTCTCCAGCGCTTCACGCGCGAGCCTGCAAGCGTCGCAGTTGCAGCCTTCCACGATCGCGTCCTCGCAAGCGGCGACGAGCTTTTCGCCCGCTGCGCGGGAACCCTTCGCATCATCCATGTTCTCAAGCCACTCAGCGCCCGCGGCCTTGATGTCCGCATCGCACCACTCGACGGCGATGAGGCTCTTGACGATGTCCGCCAGATGCGCACGGCGCTGCTTGTTGGCCAGGTTCATGCCGAAGCCGAACTCGGCGTTGTCCTCGAACAGGGAGTTTGCCCAAGCGGGGCCCTGACCCTTGGCGTTCTTCGTGTACGGGCAGGTCGGCGCGCTGCCGCCATAGATGGAGGAGCAGCCCGTCGCGTTGGCAACCACCATGCGATCGCCGAAGAGCTGGGTGATCAGCTTGACGTACGGCGTCTCGCCGCAGCCTGCGCATGCGCCGGAGAACTCGAACAGCGGCTGGAGGAACTGGCTGCCCTTGACGGTCTTGGTGTTGACGTCCACATCCTTCTGCTTGAGGGACACGGCGTACTCCCAGTTCTTCTCCTCCTGCTGTGCGCTGGAGAGCGGCACCATCTTGAGCGCCTTCTCCTTGGCCGGGCAGACATCGACGCAGTTGCCGCAGCCCGTGCAATCGAGCGGCGAAACCTGCACGCGGAACTTCAGGCCGGCAAGCTCCTTGCCCTTACCGTCAACGGTCACGAAGCCCTCGGGCGCGTTCTTCGTCTCCTCCTCATCGAGCAGGAACGGACGGATGGTGGCGTGCGGGCACACGAGCGAGCACTGGTTGCACTGGATGCAGTTTTCCGGGATCCACGCGGGCACGTCGACCGCGACGCCGCGCTTTTCATACTTGGTGGTGCCGGTGGGCACGGTGCCGTCCGCCTGCAGCATGGAAACGGGCAGCTTGTCGCCCTCCTGCGCAAGGATCGGATGGATGAAGTCCACAAAGTACGGATCGTCCGTGACCTTGATCGGCTCGGCGCCGGTGGTGGCGTCGGCCCAGGATGCCGGATAGCAGATCTCCTCGATCGCGTTCATGCCGGCTTCGATGGCCGCATAGTTCTTCTGAACGACCTCGTCGCCCTTCTTGCCGTAGGACTTCTTCGCAGCAGCCTTCATGAAGGAGAGCGCATCCTCAGCGGGAATGACGTTCGCGAGCTTGAAGAACGCGGACTGCATGATCGTGTTGATGCGGCCGCCCATGCCAACCTCGCGGGCCAGCTTGATGGCGTTGATGTTGTAGAACTTGACGTGGTTCTTCGCGATTGCGCGCTTCATGGAAGCGGGCAGCTCGTTCTCCATCTCGTCGAGCGTCCACGGGCTGTTGAGCAGGAACGTACCGCCCTCCTTGATGCCCTCGGCCACGGCGTAGCGGGTGACGTAGGACGGGTTGTGGCAGGCCACGAAGTCCGCCGCGTCGATCAGATACGGGCTCTGGATCGGCTTCTTGCCGAAGCGCAGATGGCTGACCGTGAAGCCGCCGGACTTCTTGGAGTCATACGCGAAGTAGCCCTGAGCGTACATGTCGGTGTGGTCGCCGATGATCTTGATGCTGTTCTTGTTGGCGCCGACCGTACCGTCGGAACCGAGGCCGTAGAACTTGCAGGCAATCGTGCCCTCGGGCGCGGCATTGATCTGGCGGGTAACCGGGATGGAGAGGTTCGTCACGTCGTCGACGATGCCGACGGTGAAGTGGTTCTTCTTCTCACCGGCGAGGTTCTCGTACACGGCACCGACCATGCTCGGCGTGAACTCCTTGCTGCCGAGACCGTAGCGGCCGCCGATGACCTCGATGTTCCTGCCCTGCTCGTTGAGCGCCGCAACCACGTCGGTGTACCGCGGCTCGCCGAGGCTGCCGGGCTCCTTCGTGCGGTCGAGCACGGCGATGCGCTTGCAGGTCGCCGGGAGCGCCTCAACAAACTTGTCCGCCGCGAACGGACGGTACAGGCGAACCTTCAGCACGCCGAGCTTCTCGCCGCGGGCGTTGAGGTAGTTGACGGTCTCTTCGCACACGTCTGCGCCGCTGCCCATGATAACGATCACGTTCTCCGCATCGGGTGCGCCGACGTAATCGAACAGGTGGTAGCTGCGGCCCGTGATCTTCTGGACCTCGTCCATGTAGTGCTGGACGATCTCGGGGATCGCGTTGTAGTACTTGTTCGCGGCTTCGCGGCCCTGGAAGTAGATGTCCGGGTTCTGCGCGGTACCGCCCTGATGCGGATGCTCCGGGTTGAGCGCGCGGGCGCGGAACGCCTTGACCGCATCCATGTCGACGAGGGGACGCATGTCCTCATAGTCGATCATCTCGATCTTCTGCACTTCATGCGAGGTGCGGAAACCATCGAAGAAGTGGAGGAACGGGACGGAGGCCTTCAGTGTGGACAGGTGCGAGACCAGCGCGAGGTCCATGACTTCCTGAACGGAAGCGGAGGACAGCATTGCAAAGCCGGTCTGGCGGCAGCCCATGACGTCGCTGTGGTCGCCGAAGATGGACAGCGCATGCGCCGCCAGTGCGCGCGCGCTCACATGGAACACGCAGGGCAGCAGCTCGCCCGCGATCTTGTACATGTTCGGGATCATGAGCAGCAGACCCTGCGACGCGGTAAACGTCGTGGTCAGTGCGCCCGCCTTGAGCGAACCGTGCACTGCGCCCGCAGCGCCGCCCTCGCTCTGCATCTCCGCGATGCGTACCTGCTGGCCGAACAGATTGATTCTGCCGTTGGCCGCCCAGTCATCCGCGACTTCCGCCATCGGGGAAGACGGCGTGATCGGGTAGATTGCCGCCACGTCGGAAAATGCATACGCGACGTGGGATGCGGCAGTGTTGCCGTCGATGGTCATGGTCTTAGCCATTTTTACGCCTCCTGTGTTTTTTCAAGATTTGTTATCCGTCGGGCATAGCAGGGCAAATGCCCGCTTCTTACCGAATACTATTATAGTCTGCGTGCAAAACGCTGTCAATCAAACTTGCCCTGAATTCCTGCAAAATTCCCTGTATTTCGTGTTTTGTGAGCGCTTATGCAGGAGAACCTGCATTTTTTTGCCGCACGCATCGCGCACCCGCCCGATACCATTTTGCCGTTCGATCTGCTATACTGTCTGGGTTGTACAAAAATTTCGGGGCAAAAGCGGAGGGTAACGGTATGAAACAGCGATTCTTGGCATGGTGCAGGTCGGAGGCGGTGCTCTGCATCGCGCTCCTTGCGGCGCTCCTGTCCATGCTGTTCGTGCCGCCGGACGCGGCCTATGCCGGCTATGTCGACACCGGCGTTCTGCTGCTGCTGTTCTCGCTCATGGGCGTGGTGCAGGGCTTCCTGCGGTGCAATCTGTTCCGGGTGCTGGCAGGCCGGCTGCTCGCCGGCGAGAAGGCGCTGCGCCTGATCTGCCTCCTGCTGGTGCTGCTGCCGTTCTTTCTGTCGATGCTGGTCACGAACGATGTGTCGCTCATCGCGCTCGTGCCTTTTTCGTTTCTCGTGCTGCGGCTTCTGGGCGAGGAACGCCTTGCGCTGCGCGTCGTGGCGCTGCAAACGGTCGCGGCCAATCTCGGCAGCATGGCGACGCCCGTCGGCAATCCGCAGAACCTGTTTCTGTATGCGCGCTATGCGCTGCGCGCCGGCTCGTTCTTCCGCGTGGTGCTGCCGCTGGCGCTGGCGAGCCTGCTGCTCGTCGGCACGGGCGCGCTGCTCTGCGCCGGGCGGCAAAGGGTGCAGGTGCGGTTTGAAACGCCCGCGCGCATCGCGTCGCCATGGCGGCTCGGCTGCTATCTCGGCCTGTTCGGCCTCTGCCTGCTGTCGGTATTCCGCGTGGTGCATCAGGCGATCCCCGCCGCGGCCGTCCTGCTGTTTCTGCTGCTGTTCGACCGGCCGCTGCTGAAGCGGATCGACTACGGCCTGCTGCTGACCTTCGTGTGCTTTTTCGTCTTCTCCGGCAACCTCGGCCGCATCGGAGCGGTGCGCGCGCTGCTCTCCGGCCTGCTCGAAGGGAACGCCCTGCTCACCGCCGTGCTGGCCAGCCAGTTCATCAGCAACGTCCCCGCGGCCATCCTGCTCTCCGGCTTTACCGCCGACTGGCCGGCGCTGCTGGCTGGCGTGAACATCGGCGGCCTCGGCACGCCGGTCGCCTCGCTGGCCAGCCTCATCTCGCTGCGCCTGTATCTCGCCGAGCCGGGGGCCCGCGCCGGGCGCTATCTCGCCGTGTTTACCGCGATCAACGCGCTCGGCCTGCTGGCGCTGCTGGCCGTATCGGCGCTGGTTTTGTAACCGCGCTCCGGCATTCGCCTTGCCTTACGCGAAACACTCCTGTCCCCGTTTGTATTCGCGCTCATTCCTCGCCTCGCCATGTACCAAGCGCTCCCGCATTCGCCTTGTCTTGTGCGGACTGCTGCTATCCCCGTTTGTATTCGGGTACAGCCCCACCTTGCCCTGTGCCAGGCGCGCCCATACCCTCCTCAGCACAACGGGATACATCCATGCGCCGGGTACTCCCGTAGCGCCAAAACCCATATCGCCAAAAGATGCAGGGCGCACCCCCATGTGGGAAGATGCGCCCCGTCCTTGCCGTATTGCCGCGCGTGCGCGGGATCAGATGTTT
>JAQXRK010000120.1 GCA_029218485.1 bacterium
GGTAAACGGCTCATGGTAGACGAATACGCCGAGCAGCAGCTGCAGCGTGGGATTGACATACAGCAGCATGCCGGACAGCGAGATGGGAACGCCGTGCACGCCCGCCGCGAAGAACAGCAGCGGCACGGAGGTCGCCGCGCCCGTCAGCAGCAGGAACAGCACTTCCCTGCCCGGCACCACGCAGGGGAACAGGTAGCCGCCCGTTGTCTCGGCATAGATCAGATAGGCCAGCGCAAGGGGCGTGACATACAGCGTTTCCACCGTCAGCGACACGATGCTGTCCACGCAAAGGTTTTTCTTCATCGCGCCGTAGATGGCAAAGCTCCCGCCGATGCACAGCGCCAGCAACGGCGGCTTGCCCGCCTGCACCACCGGGACGAGCACGCCAATGAGCGCAATGGCCGCGGCCGCCCACTGGAGTTTGGTCATCCGCTCATGGAACACCGCCCACCCCAGCAGGATCGACAGCAGCGGGCCGATGTAGTACGCCAGGCTTCCGTCGAGGATATGGTTGCTGCTCACCGCGTAGATATACAGTCCCCAGTTGACGGTGATCGCCAGCCCGCAGGCCGCCAGCCGACGGCGGGTTTTCCGGTCGCGCAGCGTGCTGAGCAGCGCTCCGCCGCGCCGCAGGACGACCGTGAGCAGCGCGCAGAACAGCATCGACATCACGATGCGCACGGCGAGCAGATAGACCGAATCCACCGTGGAAAACTGCTTCCAGAACACCGGGAGCAGGCCCCAGAGAATATAACTGATCGAAACAAACCATGCAGCCTTTTTCAAGCGTTTCCCTCCCAAAATGAAACGAATGCGGCGACCGGTATCCAGCCGCCGCAGACGGGGTTTCCCTCTCTTTTCAAGAATGTTCCTCGGGAATGGTTCCCAAGCATTTGCCGCAGCCTCCGCGCCCCGATGGAGCGGGGTGCGCCGTGCCCTGCGGTGCGATTCGCCGGGGCGCTCCCGCCCGCCGTGCGGCACTTCCGGTTCAAAGCGGCAAAGCGCGGTTTTCTACAGCTCCTTCACCCAGCAGCGGCGCCGCTTGTGCTGCTCCGAGGGAAAGAACTTCCACTGGGCCTGCACCTTGGTGTTGAACTCGAGCTGCGGGCCGGTCTCCGCATACTTGAAGCCCGCGGCGATGACCTTCTCCTGAATGTTGTCCATCAGCAGCGCGTTGATGCCGCAGCCCTGCAGCGACGGCTTGACCGCAACGAGCAGCATATCGAGCGTCTCGTTCTTCCCCTTGAGCGCGCGGAGCATCGGAATCCAGCCGAACGGGAACATGCGGCCGCCGTTCTTCTGCTGCGCCCGGTCGAGCGACGGGCAGCAGATGCCGAACGCCACCAGCTCCTCCTGCTCGTTGTACACAAACGCGGTCGTGCGGCCCTGCACCACGGGCAGGAACTCATGCACGTACTTTTCAACCTGCTTCGGCGTGAGCGCAACCACGCCGAACAGCGCCAGATACGTCTCATTGTAGAGCTTGAACACATCCTCGACCAGCACGGAGAGCGGCTTGCCGAAGTTGTCCAGATCGACCACATGCAGGTGGTACCGCTTGCGGATCATTTCCGCCATGCGATGGATGCGCTCGTTCGGCTTGTCCGGGATCGTGACGCGGTATTCAAACCAGTCGACCTCCTTGCCATAGCCCCGGCGCTCCATCTGCGTGACGTAATACGGATGGTTGTAATAGGTGAAGAACAGGCTCTTCTGGTCGAAGCCCTGAATGAGCATGCCCTCCCGGTCCATGTCGGAAAAGCCGAGCGGCCCGTGCACCGCCTCGCAGCCAAGCTCGCGCGCCCAGCCCTCGGCGGCGTCGAACAGCGCATCGACCACCTCGTCGTCATCGATAAAATCGATGTGCGAGATGTTCAGATACTTCTTGTTGAACTTCGCGTTAGCGCGCGTATTCAGGATGCAGGCGATGCGGCCGACAATCTTTCCCTCCCGATAGGCCAGAAAGCACTTGGCGTCGCAGTATTCAAACGCGGGGTTCTTGTCGCGCATCATATCCGCGACCTGGCTGTCGAGCATGTCCGGCACGTAATACGGGTTTCCGCGATACAGCTTGTTCGGAAACTCCATGAATTTGACGATATCCCTGCGGGTTACCGCTTCCTTGATCGTTACCAATGCGATTGCCTCCCTTATTCCCAGTCCTCAGTGGCAAAGCAGCCCGCGTGCGCATCGGAAAGGGGCGCCCCTCCCGCGCACGGCTTATGCGCTCTGCTTTGCAAGCTCTTCCTTCTCAAGCACCGTATACGCAACCTTGCCAACCAACGTCTTGGGCAGCGAATCGCGCACCTCGATCTCATACGGCATCGCATATTTGGCGATGTGGCGGCTGCAGTGCTCCCGGATGGAGTCCATCAGTTCCGGCGTTTCCACGATGCCGGGCTTGAGCACCACGAATGCCTTGACCTTCTGCATCTTGTAGGGGTCCTTCACGCCGATGACGCAGCTCATCTGCACGGCCTCATGCGCGTCGATGATGTTCTCGAGCTGAGACGGGTACACGTTGTAGCCGCTCGTGATGATCATGCGCTTGATGCGCTGGCGGAAATAGACGAAGCCGTCCTCGTCCATGAATCCGAGATCGCCCGTGTGGATCCAGGTGCGGCCGTCCGCATGCGTGCGCATGGTGTTGGCCGTCTCCTCCGGCTGGTTGATATAGCCCATCATCATGGACGGGCCGGTCAGGCAGATCTCGCCCTCCTCGCCGTAGGGCACCTCGTCGGTCGTGCCGACCTTGACGATCTTGTAATAGGTGTCCGGGAACGGCAGGCCGATGCTGCCCTCGCGGTACATATCGTACGGGGTGAGGCAGCTTGCGGTCACGCACTCGGTCGTGCCATAGCCCTCCCGCACCTGTACGTTCGCGCCGTGCTCCTTGAGGAACAGGTCGAACTTCTTCTTCAGCTCGATGGAGAGCGAATCGCCGCCGGAGAACACGCCCCTGAGGCAGGCGAGGTTCACATCCTTCATGTACGGGTTGCGCGTGATGCCCTCGTAGAGCGTGGGCACACCGGCGATGTAGTTGGGCTGCTCCTTCTTGAGGAGCTTGGCGTAGCTCTCGACCGAAACGCGGGGCACCAGAATGCAGGTACCGCCCGCCACGAGCATCGTGTGGATGCAGACGCCGAGGCCAAAGCCGTGGAACATGGGCATGGCGGCCAGCATGCGCTGACCCGGCTCAAAGGTCGTCGCCATGGCGATGGTCTGCAGGCCGAGCGCGTTGAAGTTCAGGTTGGAGAGCAGGATGCCCTTGGTCACGCCCGTGGTGCCGCCGGAGAACAGGATCGCCGCCGGCTCCTCCGCCTTGCGCTTGACCAGATACGGCTGCCCGTACGCATCGCCGTTCGTAAGGAACGCGCGCCACTTCTCGGCCGGCGCAACGATCTCCGGCACTTGGAGCTTACGCCCCTGCGTGAGCCAGTAGCCCGCGCGCAGGACGGGCGTGAGCGCATCGCCGATGGTGGCGATGATCAGCTTGTCGAGCGGCTGCTCCTTCATCACGTCCTGGAACTTGCCGTAGAACTGATCGAGCGTCACGGCCACCTTCGACTCGGAATCGCGCAGATAGAACGCGATCTCGCCGACGCTCGAGAGCGGATGGATCATCGTGGCCACCGCGCCGATGAGGTTGAGCCCGTAGAAGCACAGCACCGCCTGCGGGCAGTTGGGCAGGCAGACGGTCACGCGGTCGTCCTTGCGGACGCCGGCCGCGGCGAACGCGCGCGCCACGCGGTGCGCCTGCTCGACCAGCTCGCGGTAGGTGGTCTTGACGCCCTGGAACGTATAGGCCGCCTGATCCGGATATTGTTCGGCCACGGCGGTCACCGCGTCCATCATGGAACCCTCGGGATAGTCGAGGTGCGCCGGCACCTTGCCGTAAAAGCGCACCCACGGCGCCTTGATCTCACTGTAAGCTTCAGTGTTCATAATCCACCTCCGTATTCGCGGGCAGCTCCAGCAGCTCCGGGTGCTGGAGCAGGTACTTGAGCAGCCGGACGGTCTTCGAATAATAATAGCCGTCGGCAATGCGCTCGTCGAGCGTCAGCCCGAGGTTGAGCACCGGGCGGATGCTCACGTTTCCCTCTGCGTCGACCAACTGCGCCAGATGCTTCTCCCCGATGACGCCAAAGAACGATGTCGTTCCCCAGTTGGTCAGGTGGTGATAGCCGGCGTTGAGCTTGATCGAGCCGAGGTTGGACAGGAAGATCGACGCGTAATTGGGGTCGGTCTTGACGAGAAACTCCGGCACGCGGCCGTAATAGTCGAGCGTGTGCAGAATGTGAATGACGATGGTCAGCAGCCAGCGCGGGAGCTTGAGCAGCATGTCCATCCCATCGGTGGAATTGTCGGTCTTGCCGCCGCGAAACTCCGTGATCTCCTTCACGATCCCATCGTGCAGCGTGTCGATGGTGGTGTTTCCGTCGCAGTACTGGAAGGCGAGCGCCTCGTGCGACTCATCATTAAACTGCTTCTTGACCACGAACGAGAGCGTCAGCACCTTGCGCTGGTACATGCGGCTGCCCTGAATGAAGCGGTTCATCTTTGGCCTGAGCACAAAGCACTTGACCGCCGCCGCGGCGATGACATGAAAAATGGTGTAGCGATACTGTGGGTTGTCCGCGTTCTTCTTTTCGAGATACGCCAGGATGTTGGTCAGATCGATCTGCTCCTCAATGAACGCCTCGTTGTCGGCGCGATTCGGAAACAGATATGGCGTAAACCCGTGCAGCGCGTCCAGATCGCGCAGCCAGACGCCGTCCCGCCGGTCGCCCCTCCGCCGTTTCTCCTTTTTCTCCATGTTGCATTCTTCCAATCATAAAAAAAATATCGCTATAATAGCGCTTATACTATAGCGGAAATTTGAAATAATGTCAATTTTCCTTCACAATTCCTTCGTATTGCGGGCGCGCAAAAACACCGCCGGCGCACGGCTGTGCCCGGTTCGGTCAACCGCCCGCAGACAGGGTACATCCGCCGCATGGATGCCGCGTCTGCGCCACGCGCCGCCTCACTCATATATGCGCGCATATGGCATGCGCCCTGCTCCGCAAGCGTTGTCGGAATCTTCGCTTTACTCGTATATGTATATGCGCCGCATACGGCATGCGCCCTGCTCCGCAAGTGTTGTCGGAATGTTCGCTTCACTCGTATATGCGCTGTACGCGGCTGCCGAGCGCCGCCGTGATCGAACATGCTTCATCCCCGATCAAAGCCGCAACCTCCTGACCCGGCAGGAGGTTCCCCCGCTCGTCAAACCCGAGCAGCGTCGCCGTATCCCCGACCGCGCAGCCCGTGCCCGAAGCCTCGGCAAAGCACTGATCCATGCAGCAGCCGACGAGCCGGCAGCGCTTGCCTCCGATGAGCACCGGCGCATGGACCGCGGCAAGGCGGGCGAGCAGCGAGCAATCGCCGTAGCCCACGCCCACCGTGGCGATGACCGCATCCTCGCCGAGCACATACGCCCCGCCATAGCCGAGCCTGTCGCCTGCGCGCCGCGCGCGCACATCCGTGATCAGCGCACGCCAGGACGCGACGTCCCGGATCGGCCCATCGGGGTCCTCCAAATGATTGTAATACAGCCGCCGGCCAATGCGCACGCCGTCGAGCGCCAGCTCCGGGTGGCGCTCAAAGGACGCGCTGGCGCACATGTGGCGCATGCCGTGGGCGATCCCCGCGTCGGAAAGCCGCTCAAGCGCGCGCATATAGCGGTCGTATTCCGGCCACAGCAGCTCGCCGCCCCCATCCAGATCGGAGAAATGGGAGAACACGCCGGCAACCTCGACCACGTCCGCCGCGTCCCTGAGCTCGCCGATCACCGCGTCCAGCTCCGGCCCCGGGGCGCTGCCCAGCCGGTTCAGGCCGCTGTTGATCTTGATATGGACGCGAAGGTGCAGGCGGCGCGGGCGAAGCAGCTCTGCCGCGCGCGCGACAAAGCCGGGCTGCGGCACGGTCAGCAGAATATCGTTCCCGGCCGCCGCAACGATCTGCGCGTCGCTCGCCGCCGCGCCGATGACGAGGATGTCCGCGCCCACGCCCGCCTCGCGCAGCCGCACCGCCTCAGACACCTGCGCTACCGCGAGCGTCTGCACGCAGCCCGTGCGGAGCACCGCCTCCGCGACCGGAACGAGCCCGAGGCCGTATGCATCGCACTTGAGTACCGGCAAGAGCGCCGCGCCCGCCGGAAGCTCCTCCCGAATCCGCTTCACGTTCGCCTGAATATTTTGAATATTTATGAATAAATTCGAGTTGGACAACTCCGCCGCGCCGGTCTGCACTGGTACAATATCCTCCGTGATTCGCTTGTTTCCGATTGATTATACCCGCTTACAAGCGGAATAGCAAGGGAAAAAGGCGGAAAATCGCCCCCGCAAAAAGAAAATGTATATTTTTTCACAAAATGGTATTGACAATGAATATTTATGAGCGTATACTGTGCCTTGTCAAAAAGATTGAATCACCGGCCGGCCACGCGTCCGACCGGGGAATAAGGAGAAGGAAAAATGAAAAACATCGCTAAAAAAATTCTTGTGGTTTTGATGGCCGTTCTGCTGATCGGCGCGATGGCTGCCTGTGCCCCGGCGGCCGACTCCAATGCAAAGACCGTTTCGCTCGGCACCTCCGCCGATTACCCGCCGTTTGAGTTCATCTATCTGGACGATCAGGGCGCACAGCAGTACGCCGGCATCGACGTATCGCTCGCCAATAAGCTGGCCGCGGATATGGGCGCCGAGCTCAACGTCGTCAACATGAACTTCGACAGCCTGATGGCTTCCCTCGAAAAGGGCGACGTCGATTTCGTCATCGCCGCCGTGGAGGTCACGGAGGAGCGTCTCCAGTCCGCCGATTTCTCCGAGCCGTACTACACCGACCTGCCCGCCATGATCCTCGTCAAGGCCGATAAGGCCGCCGAGTACACCAGCCTCGAGTCCTTCGCGGGCAAGAGCGTCGGCGCCCAGAGCGGCACGACCAAGGCCGATATCGTCAACAACGAGATGCCCGGCGCCAAGTTCGTGGGTCTGACCTCGGTGATCGACCTCGTGAACGAGCTCATGTACGACAAGTGCGACGCGATCGTGCTCGACGGCGCGGTGGCCCTGGACTATGCGGCTTCCAACAGCGAGCTGGTCGTGGCGGATGTTGCCCTCGGCGAGGCGCTCCCGTTCTGCGTGGCCGTTCAGAAGGGCGACCCGAAGGGCCTGCTCGAGTCCATCAACAAGTCCATCGCCGAGGCGCTGGAGAAGGGCTTGGTCGATCAGTGGGTCGCCGAGGCGGACGAGCTGAGCAGCAAGGCGCTCGAGGGCTGACGAAAAGGCCTTTGCCACCACCTTCAAATGATGCAAACGAACATGCAAAGCCCTCTGACGGGGGTTTTGCATGATTCGCGTTTTGACAGACCAGAAGAAAGGAACCCCGCTCATGATTCCCTGCGTCCCGACCATCCTGATGGAGAGCAGCTCCTGGTGGAGCGAATTGTTCGAGGGCATGTCCCCCGCGAGCTTTTTCAACTTCTCCTTCCTGCCGAAATACGCTTCGTTCTTCATCCGCGGCGTGGAATACACGCTGCTGCTCTCGGTCATCTCCGTGGCGCTGGCGGTCATACCGGCGCTGCTGCTGGCCCTGATGCGGCTGAGCAAAAACCGCCTGATCCACGCCGTCTCCGGCGCCTATATCGCGGTGTTTCGCTCCACGCCGCTGCTGGTGCAGCTGTTCCTGATCTATTACGGCATATTCGGCCTGATTAAGCTGCCCTCGTACACGATTCTCG
The DNA here is from genome assembly GCA_029218485.1 of bacterium. Classification (GTDB taxonomy): domain Bacteria; phylum Bacillota; class Clostridia; order Christensenellales; family CAG-138; genus Aphodomorpha. The sequence goes on from JAQXRK010000120.1 coordinate 7,784, forward strand.
GCTTCATCGATCTGGCGCGCTTCATTCCCGGCGTGGTCGCCCTCTCGCTCAACAGCGCCGCCTATGTGGCGGAGATCTTCCGCGCCGGCATCTTGGCGGTCGATATCGGCCAGACGGAAGCGGCCCGCAGCCTCGGCCTCTCCTCCTGGCAGTCGATGCGCATGGTGGTGCTGCCGCAGGCGATCAAGAACATCCTGCCCGCGCTGGCCAACGAGGTCATCACCATGGTCAAGGAGTCCTCGATCTGCATGACGCTCGGCATGATGGAGCTCATGTGGGGCGCAAAGACCGTGGCCGGCTCGACGTACATTACGATTGCGCCGTATGTGCTCGTCGCGATCATCTATTTCTGCATCAACTACCCCGCCAGCAAGGCGATCGAAGCCATCGAGAGGAGGATGCGCCGTGGAGACAAGCGGTAAGCTCATCAGCGTACAGAACCTTGTGAAGGAATACAACAACGGCAAGGTCAAGGCGCTCAACAACTGCAATCTGGATATCTCGCGCGGCGAGGTCGTCGCGATCATCGGGCCGTCCGGCTCGGGAAAATCGACGCTGCTGCGCAGCCTGAACCTGCTCGAAACGCCCACCAGCGGCCGCATCCTGTTCGACGGCGTCAACCTCGCGGACAAGAGCGTCAACATCAACCTGCACCGGCAGCGCATGGGTATGGTGTTCCAGCATTTCAACCTGTTTCCGCACAAAACGGTGCTCGAAAACATCACCATGGCGCCCATCCAGCTCAAGCTCAAAACCAAGGCCGAGGCGGAGCGGACGGCCATGGAGCTGCTCGAGCGCATCGGCCTGCCGGACAAGGCCAAGGAGTATCCGGCCATGCTCTCCGGCGGCCAGAAGCAGCGCATCGCAATCGTGCGCGCGCTGGCCATGAACCCGGAGGTCATGCTGTTTGACGAGCCGACGAGCGCGCTCGACCCCGAGATGGTCGGCGAGGTGCTCGACCTCATGCGCCAGCTTGCGCGCGACGGCATGACGATGGCGATCGTGACGCACGAGATGGCCTTTGCGCGCGAGGTTGCCACGCGCGTGCTGTTCATGGACGCCGGCACGATCCTGGAGCAGAACACGCCGTCCGAGCTGTTCGACCACCCGCAGGATCCGCGCCTGAAGGATTTCCTTGCCAAGGTGCTGATGTAAGCCCGAACGGGGCTGTGGAGAAGCGTTCCACGGCCCCGTTTTTTGTTTCCCCGCCGCCGCAGAGGGGATTCGGCACGCCTCCTGCCGGGGCAAGAGGCGCTTTCCTGCAAGGCGGCATGCCAAATCCGGATTTTTATCAAAAAAACTTTGAAAAAAGCGAACCGTTTGTGCTACAATCTCCTGTAGTGCGCAGCCGAAAAGGTGTAAGTCCAGCTCCTGGACTTACACCTTTTTTGCGTTTTTGAGGAGGTAAAACGAATGGAACAGAACAATCCGTCCTATCTTGCCACGGAAAACATCGGCAAGCTCATGAGCAAATATGCGGTGCCCTGCATCATTTCCCTTTTGGTGGGCGCGCTTTACAACATCGTCGATCAGATCTTCATCGCCAACGCCGCCTACCTCGGCTCCTACGGAAACGCCGCGAACACGGTCGTTTTCCCGCTGACGGTGATCGCGCTCGGCATTGCCGTCATGATCGGCGACGGCACCTGCGCGTTTGTCAGCATCTCGCTCGGCGCGAACAGGAGGGACGATGCGCACAGGAGCATCGGCAACGCCATCCTCCTTTGCGTGATCGGCAGCATCGTGCTCACCGCCGTCTATCTGCTCCTTCAGGAGCCGATCCTGACGGCGTTCGGCGGCAGGGTAAACGCAGAAACGTTTGCGCATGCAAAGGAGTACTTCTTCTGGATCGCGCTCGGCATCCCGTTCTATATGTTCGGTCAGGCGATGAACCCGATCATTCGCTCGGACGGCAGCCCGAAATTTGCCATGTTCGCCACGCTCGCCGGCGCGGTCGCCAACATCATCCTCGACCCGATCTTCATCTTCCCGCTGAAGATGGGCATGATGGGCGCCGCCATCGCAACCGTGATCGGCCAGATCCTGACGGCCGCGCTGTCCCTGTGGTATCTCTGCCACATGAAGACCGTTGCGCTCGGCAGGAGCAGCTTCGGCTTCTTCGGCCACCTCATGAAGCGGTTTCTGGCCCTTGGCGTCACCAGCTTCCTCGCGCAGATCTCGCTCGTGTTCTCCATGGCGGCCGTGCAGAACATGTGCGCAAAATACGGTGCGATGGACGCAATCTTCGGTCAGGCGGAGTACGCCCAGATACCGCTTGCGGTGCTCGGCATCGTGATGAAGTTCTTCCAGATCGCCATCTCCATCGCGATCGGTCTGGCCGCCGGGTGCATCCCCGTCGTCGGGTATAACATCGGCGCAGGGCGAAAGGACCGGGCAAAGCAGCTGTTCACCTATCTGCTCACGGCGGAGGCGGCGGTCGGCATCGTCGCGCTGTTGATCGTGGAGCTTCTGCCGCATCCGCTGATCGGTATCTTCGGCGCGGGCAACGAAAGCGTATATTACACGGATTTTGCTGTGAAGAGCTTCCGAACGTATCTGTGCATGATGCCGCTCGCCATGATCAACAAGGGCACGTTCATCTATCTGCAGGCGCTCGGCAAGGCGGTGCTGTCCACGATCATCTCGCTCACGCGCGAGATCATCTTCGGCGTGTTCCTGCCCATCATCATGCCGATATTTATGGGGCTGGACGGGATTCTGTTCTCGTTCCCCGCGGCGGATATCCTGACGTTCCTGATCGCGGCGGCCATCATCGCGAGGGTGTACCGGGAGCTGAGCGGCGGCCATGCCATCCGGGCAGCGGCGCAGTAACCGAACGGCATGGCTGCGCCCGCCTTTTCTTCCGTATCAGGCATCCGTATCAGGCATCGTTCCGGCGCCCGCCCCGCGGGTTCCGTTCAAAAAGGCCGGTTGGTCGGAGCTTGGCGCTCCCCCGCCGTCTCCTGTGGGCCGCTCCGCTGCACAAACGCTCTGACCGCCTCGCGGGCGGCGTCGGCGCGGAGCAGATCGCCGTCGATGCTCACCCTGCCGTATGCTTCCGCGGCAAGGAACAGAACGTCCGGCGCACCCTGCACGTGCTCCCGGAAGGCCGCGCGGATGTGCTCCTCGCCCGTGTTGCTGACCACGATGAAACGCTTCGGCACGGCGAGGTACGCCCGCTCCTTCTCGCCGGCGCCCTGAAAGCAGCACTGGCCGCGCTCCTGAAAGATGAAGAAGTTGGCGCACGGGAAGTCGCAGTAGTTCGGCACCAGATAATAGGCCATGTCCGCGCGGAGCACCGTCTCATACAGCAGGCGCACGCCATCGTGAATATGCGGGCAGTCGTCCGCGCTGTGGAAGCACTCATAGGCGCAGTGTCCGCACGGGTTGGGGTGCATGGCGGAAAAGCAGTGCACACCGCCCCGCGTGAGCGAGGCGATATACGCCGCAATGGCGTCGCAGTTTCCGTTTCGTCTGCTGCTGAAGGACAGGATTTCGGTTCGCATTGCCGTCTCCTTTCAACAAATCGAAGCGCGCGGGGTTCCCGCGCGCTTTCATCGCATTACGCCTTTTTCACCTCGACCACGTCGTCGTCGAGCACGACCGCGACGAGCATGGACCCCTTGCCGGCGCGCGGCTCGATGTGCACGGACTCGGTGGAGATGGTCGTCTCCGCGCCGTGCCGCTGCACGATGGTGATCGGGAACGGCTCGCACACATGGAATACCGCGGCAATGCAGTTGCCGTTGGAGCCGTTCTTCTTGAAATCAAAGGTTTTGAGGCCCTTGCCGTTGCGGCCCTGCACATCATAATCGAACAGAAAGCTGCGCTTGCCGTAGCCGCGGTCGGTGATGACGAGCAGCTCGCCCTCGTCCGGGAGCTGGCCCGCGTAGCACACCGCATCGCCCGGCTCGACCTTCATGCACTTGACGCCGCCGCTCACGCGCCCCATCGCCGGAACGGACTCCGTTGTGAACCGGATGCTCATGCCGAGCCGTGTCACAAGCAGCAGCGTATCGCCGGTGAGCCGCTCCACGCCGATCACGAGGTCCTTCTCCCGGAGCGTGATGGCGGCCGTGCGCTTGACGCGCAGGCGGTATTCCGCCGCGGCAGTGCGCTTGACCATGCCCTGGCGCGTATAGAACAGGTAGTCGCCCGCCTCCTCATCCGGGAACGCGGCGAGGATGCGCTCGTTCTTTTCAAACGGCAGCAGCGAGGCGAGATTCGCCGCGCGCGCCGTGGCCCGCGTTTCGGGGATCTCGTCCGCGGCGAGCGAGAGCACCGCGCCCTGATCGGTAAACAGCCGGATGCGCTTGTCCGATCGCGTTTCCAAGATGAACAGTGGCTTGTCCTCCGCAATCTGGGACAGGTTGAACAGCCGGGTCGGGCAGCGGCGCACCTTCAGCCCCTCGCAGATGGCCACGGTCACATCCTCGGCGGTGGAGAGGTCCTCCGCGTCGACGGCGATGTCCGCGTCCCCCGCGATGATCTCCGTGCGGCGCTTGCCGTCGAGCTGTTCCTTGATCTCGAGCAGCTCCTTCCGGATGAGCGCAATCAGCTTTTTGTCCGATGCGAGAATCGCCTTGAGCTCGGCAATGCGCTTGAGCACCGCGGCATATTCCTTTTGCAGCGCCAGCAGCTCCATGTTCGTGAGCCGCTGCAGCCGCAGGTCGAGGATCGCCTGCGCCTGAATCTCGGTCAGGCCGAACTCCCGCACGAGCCCCTCCTTCGCCTCCTTCGGCGATTTGGAGGCGCGGATGAGCGCGATCACGCGGTCCAGGTTGTCGATGGCGATCATGTAGCCGGCGAGGACGTGCTCGCGCCGCTCGGCGGCCTCCAGCTCGTTTTTGGTGCGGCGCGTAACGACCGTGCGCTGATGGCGGATGTAGTGGGCGATGATCTGCTTCAGCCCCATCTGCTGCGGCTTGCCGTCCGCAATGGCGACCATGTTCACGCCAAACGTGCATTGCAGGTCCGTGTATTTGAACAGGTATTGGAGGATCTTCTCCGGGTTGCCGTCCTTTTTGACCTCGATGACGGCGCGCATGCCCTGCCGGTCGGACTCATCGCGAATGTCGCCGATGCCCATGAACAGAGATTTTTTCTCCTGGCTCACGGCGAGGATCTTCTCGAGCGCGGCCGCCTTGTTGATCTGGTACGGCATCTCCGTCACCACGATCAGCGTCTTGCCGTTCTTCTGCTCCTCAAAGTGCGTCCGCGCGCGCATGGTCAGCTTGCCGCGCCCCGTCTCGTACGCCTTTTCGATCTCGTCGGAGGCGAGCAGAAAGCCGCCCGTCGGAAAGTCCGGCGCGGGCATGATCCGCATCAGCTCCGAAAGGGGGATGCGCGGGTTCTCCATCACGGCGATGACCGCGTCGATCGCCTCGGCGGGGTTGTGCGGCGGGATGTTCGTCGCAAGGCCGACCGCGATGCCGGACGCGCCGTTGACGAGCAGGTTCGGAAATCTGCCGGGCAGCAGCTCGGGCTCCTTCAGCGTGTCGTCAAAGTTGAACGTGAACGGCACAGTCTCCTTGTCGATGTCCCTGAGCTGCTGCATGGCCGCGTCCGTCATGCGCGCCTCGGTATAGCGCATCGCGGCGGCGCTGTCGCCGTCGATGGAGCCGAAGTTGCCGTGCCCGTCCACGAGCGGCACGCGCATGTTGAACGGCTGCGCCATGCGCACCATCGCGTCGTACACGGAGGAATCGCCGTGCGGATGGTACTTGCCGAGGCAGTCGCCCACGATGCGGGCGCTCTTTCTGTGCGGCTTGTCGGGCGAGAGGCCGAGCTCCATCATCGTGAACAGGATGCGCCGCTGCACGGGCTTGAGCCCATCCTCCACGCGCGGCAGGGCGCGCTCGAGAATGACGTGCTCGGCATACGGCAGCATGGAGTTGTGCATGACCTCGTCCATGCTCTGCAGCAGTATCTTTTCCTGAATCGGTTGCTGTGTCTTTGCCATACTACTTCCCCATCATCTTTTCAAACACTTCGCTCTTGTTGCGGTTGAAGTCGGCGTATTCAAAGATATATTCCTTGCGGGACTGCACCTTGTCGCCCATGAGCACGGTCACGAGGTGCTCAACGTCCGCCGCGTCGTCGATCGTGACGCGCACGAGCTGCCGGTTCTCCGGGTTCATGGTCGTCTCCCAGAGCTGCTCCGGGTTCATCTCGCCGAGGCCCTTGTAGCGCTGCAGCGTATAGCCCTTTCCGGCGCTGCGCGTCGCCTGCCGGAGCTCCTCGTCGTCGTAGCAGTAGATCACCTTCGTGCCCTTCTGCACCTTGTAGAGCGGGGACAGGCCGATGTACACGTGCCCCTCGTTGATCAGCGGCTTCATATAGCGGTAAAAGAACGTGAGCAGGATGGAGCGGATGTGCGCGCCGTCCTGGTCCGCATCGGCAAGGATGATGATCTTGTCGTACTTGAGCGACTGGATGTCGAAGTCCTCGCCGATGCCCGTGCCGATGGCGGTGATCATCGAGCGGAACTCCTCGTTCTGCAGCACCTGATCGAGGCGCTTCTTCTCCACGTTCAGCGGCTTTCCGCGCAGCGGCAGGATGGCCTGGAACCTGCGGTCGCGCCCCTGCTTGGCGCTGCCGCCGGCCGAGTCGCCCTCGACGATGAACAGCTCGTTGATCGCCGCGTTGCGCCCGGTGCAGCTCGACAGCTTGCCGACCAGCGGCGCGTTTTCGAGCTTGTTCTTCTCGCGCGCCGTCGCCTTGGCCCGGCGCGCCGCCTCGCGCACCTTGGCGGACTTGACCGCTTTCTCCGCGATCGCGTTGCCGACGGCGGCGTTCTTCAGGTCCTCGAGAAACCGCGCCAGTTCCTCGCCCACGACCGCCTCCACCGCGGGACGCGCCTCGGTGTTGCCGAGCTTCGTCTTGGTCTGCCCCTCGAACTGGATGGAGCGCATCTTGAGCGAGAGCACCGCCGTGATGCCCTCCCGGAAATCCTCGCCGGTGAGCGAGGCGTCCTTCTCCTTCAAAATCCCGTTGCGGCGGCAGTAGTCGTTCATGACCTTCGTGAACGCAGCCTTCAGGCCCGTTTCGTGCGTGCCGCCCTCGGTGGTGGGGATGTTGTTCACATAGGAGAAGATGTTGTCGGCATAGCCGTCGTTGTGCTGCATGGCCAGCTCCACGACGATGCCGCCGCTCGTGCCCTGAATGTGCACGGGCCGGTCGTACAGCACGGTCTTGTCCGCGTTCAGATACGACACAAAATCCGACAGGCCGCCGTCGAACTTGTATTCCACGGTCTTGGGCAGCTCCTGCTCCTCGGCGGAGCGCTTGCGGCTGTCCGTGAGCACCATGCGCACGCCGCGGTTGAGATAGGCCAGCTCGCGCAGGCGCTTGGAAACGGTTTCGTACTGGATCTCGGTCGTTTCAAACACGCGCGCGTCCGGCTTGAACGTGACGACCGTGCCCTGCTTGCGCGTGCGCCCGATCTCCGTGAGCGGATACTTCGGCTTGCCGGAAACGATGTGCCCGGTGCCGTCGTCCACGCTCTCAAATTCCATCCGGTAAGCCCGGTTTTCATAGTAGACCTCGACCGTGAGCCACTCGGAGAGCGCATTCACGACCGATGCGCCGACGCCGTGCAGGCCGCCGGAAAAGCCGTAGCTGTCGTTGCCGAACTTGCCGCCCGCGTGGAGCTGCGTAAACACGACCTCCACGCCGGAGACGCCGAGCTTTTCATGAATGCCGACGGGAATGCCGCGGCCGTTATCCGTCACGGTGACGGAGCCGTCCCGGTTGAGCGTGACGGTGATCTCGGAGGCATAGCCGTTCGCCGCCTCGTCGATCGCATTGTCGACGATCTCCCAGAGCAGGTGGTGCAGTCCGCGCTGACCGGTCGAGCCGATATACATGCCCGGCCGCATGCGAACTGCGTCCAGCCCCTCCATGACCTTAATATTCGATACCGTATAAGCCTTTGCCATCGTCGATGACCTTCCCTTTCAGAGCATGCGGTTTTCGATGCAAACCATACCGAGTATAAGTATACCACATTTCGGGATTTTGCGAATCCCCCCAATTTTGCGCGGGCGGACGGGGTTTTCCAAATCCTGTAATGCGTTTTCCATATCCTGTAAATGCGTTTTCCGGATCCTGTAAATGGGTTTGCCGGATCCTGTAAAAAGGAAGGAGAATTCAAAAAAAACGTGTAATTTGCGCCCCGGGTGGTGACAAATGGGGCAAAGTGGTGTATACTTACGGAACAAGAGTCTGGGAGTATCCCCTTTCGGCAGCGGCCCCGCCGCCGCCCGGAGGCCGATGCCCCGCCGGTTGCAGAAAGGAGCGCGCAGCATGCTGATCGGTTCGTTTACGCACACGCTCGACGCCAAGGGGCGCGTGTTCGTGCCCGCCAAATGGCGCGACGACGTCGGCGACGTGCTCATCGTCACGCTCGGCCTGCTCGGCGATAAAAACGCCTCCTGCCTGTTCGGTATGTCCGTTTCGGAGTGGGAGCTGTTCTCGGAGCGGCTCGCCGCTCTGCCCGTGACGGATGTGGCCGGTCAGGCGGTTCGCCGCCGGCTGTACGCCATGGCCGCCGCCTGCGAAACGGATAAGCAGGGCCGCATCCTGATCCCCGCGCAGCTGCGCGAGACCGCCGGCCTGACCCGCGAAGCCACGCTCATCGGCGTCGGCAACCGCATTGAATTCTGGGATCCGGAGCAGCTCTGCCGCCACAACGAAGCGGCGGACGCCGGCTTTACGGACGCGCTGCAGCACCTGCAGCAGCTCGGGATATGAGCTGTTATCACGTTCCCGTCCTGTATCGGGAGGTTCTCGAATATCTGGAGCCGGAGCGGGGCGGCGTCTTTGTGGACGGCACTCTGGGCGGCGGCGGGCACGCCTCTCTGGTGCTGGAACGCCTGCCCGAAAGCGGCCGGCTCATCGGCATCGACAGGGATTGGGAAGCCGTGGCAGCTTCGGAGGAACGGCTGCGAGCCTACGGGCCGCGCTTTCAGGCTGTTCATGGCAATTTTTTTGAGATGCGCACACTGCTCAGCAACCTCGGCGTGCAGGCGGTCAACGGCATTCTGCTCGATCTCGGCGTTTCCAGCCACCAGCTGGACACACCGGAGCGCGGCTTTTCGTACCACACGGATGCGCCGCTGGATATGCGGATGGACGCCACCGCGCCCCTGACCGCACGCGACGTGGTCAACGGCTATTCGTTTGAGGCGCTGTGCCGCATTCTGCGCGACTACGGCGAGGAGCGCTTTGCCCCCCGCATCGCCGACCGCATTGTGCGGACGCGCCAGAGCGCGCCGATCGAAACGACCGCCGAGCTTGCGGCGCTGGTATGCGCCGCCATGCCCGCAAAGAGCCGGCACGAAGCGCAGCACCCCGCACGGCGGACGTTTCAGGCGATCCGCATCGAGGTCAACGGCGAGCTCGACGGGCTGCGTGCCGCCATCGACAGCGCGCACGATTTGCTGCTCCCCGGCGGACGGCTCGTGATGCTCACGTTCCACTCGCTGGAGGACCGCATTGTCAAGCAGGCGTTCCGTTCCTATGAGAACCCCTGCATCTGCCCGCCCAAAGCGCCCGTCTGCGTCTGCGGCAGGACGCCCACGGCACGGGTCCTGACCAGAAAGCCGCTCTCCTGTACCGAGGAGGAGGCCAGGGCAAACAGCCGCGCCATCTGCGCCAAGCTGCGCGCCATCGAAAAACTGCCGTAAACGGATTTGCGGCGGGACGGTTAGAACGCGACCGGGCTGCATAGAGATAGGAGAGGGTCCGTATGGAGAAGATTCGCTTCCAAAGCGAGCGCGGGAACCGGCGCGGCGGACGGTCGTCCACCAAGCTGTATGCCCCGGCCCGCGACAACGAGGCGTACGCCTATGATCCCGAGACCGGAGAAAGGCTCAAGGACGCCCCGCTCAGGGCGGCGCCCATCGAGCTCCGGCCGCGCAGCGAGCTCCGGCTGGCCGCGCGCGTCGGCATCATGTTCTGCGTTTTCGTGTTTGCCGGCATGCTGGTATTCATTCTGTCCGGCTATGAGCGCATCGCCCGCGCATACGCCGGCATCAACACGCTCAACGATCAGATCGACGAAATCCGGCTGCACATCAACGCGCTGGAGGCCGACATCGAGTGCGCCGTCACCATCGAGGACGCGCAGTCGTACGCCATCAGCCAGGGCATGCAGTATCCGGTGCAGTCGCAGTACTTGGAGTCGGGCAAACCCATTCCGAACACCGCGGCCAGCGGCCCCTCCGGTCAGGCGCCGGAGGACGGAACGCCGGAGGACGGCGACGCGGGGGACGATACGCCCTGACGGGCGCGCCGATTCGCCCCTGCGGCTTCGCGGCGGAGGGTTGATCCGCAGGAAGGAGCCAGGTTTGAACAAAAACGGGCTTTTCACGCCGGCGGCGCCGGTATATAAAACGACGTCCGCCCATGCGCGGAAAATTGCAGCACTGACCTTGCCAAAGGAGCAGCCGTAACATGGCGGCGCCTTCGGCAAAACTGAAAAAACGCCTGCTGATCCTGCTGGGATTCGGCCTGGTGCTGTTTCTTTTGCTCGTGTTCCGCCTGTTTCAGGTCATGGTCATCGACGGACCGCGCCTTGAAGGCATGGCCCTCAAGCAGCAGACGCGCAGGAGCTCCCTGCACGCGCAGCGCGGCCGCATTCTGGATACGAACGGCACGGTGCTCGCGCAGAGCGGCACCTCGTATCAGGTTCTGGTCAACCCGCAGGTGCTCTCCGGCAAGGACGATGAGGAATCGGAGCGCGTGCGCATCTCCATCCTCGTGTCGGATGTGCTGGGCATGAATTACGACGATGTGTACGCCAAGGTCTCCCGCACCGACAAGCAGCAGCTCGTGCTCAAGCGGCAGGTTTCCAGCGAGGTCGTCGACCAGATCATCGCGCTCCAGCTCGGCGGCACCATCAGCTTTTCGACCGACTACACGCGCTATTACTCCAACGGCAAGCTGTTCGCGCAGCTCATCGGCTTCACCGGCATCGACGGCGAGGGGCAGACGGGGCTTGAAGCATCGCTCGACAAATACCTTGCCGGCATCGACGGCCGCATCGCCACGCCGAAGGACGCCCGCGGAAACCCGCTCGCCTACGGCGAGGAGGAGTACATCGCGCCGACCGACGGCTATGACGTTCAGATCACCGCCGACGCCAACGCCGAGGCGTATCTCGAAACGGCGCTTGCCGAGTGCATGTCCGTGAACAACGCCAAGACCGTCACCGGTCTGGTCATGGATCCTAAGACGGGCAAGATTCTGGCCGCCGCGTCGAACCCGACGTTCGACCTCAATCAGCCCGATCGCAGCGACGTCACCGCCCTGATGGCCATGTCGCGCAACCGCATCGTGACCGACACGTTTGAACCGGGCTCGATCTTCAAGATCATCACGCTGGCCGCTGCGCTCGATTCCGGCGCCGTCACGATGGACAGCACGTTCGAGTGCTCCGGCTCGCTCCGCTTCCGCACGGAGTCCATCAAGTGCTGGAAGCGCGGCGGACACGGCCACCAGACGCTCGCCGAGGCCTGCCAGAACTCCTGCAACTGCGCGTTCATGCAGATGGCGCTCGCCATGGGCGTGGACACGTTCTACGACTACATCTATGCGTTCGGCTTCGGTTCCAAGACGAGCAGCGGCGTCCCCGGCGAGGACACCGGCGACGTCATCCACCGCAAGTATATCCGCGACACCGATCTGGCCCGCATCGGCTTCGGCCAGAGCATCACGGTCACGCCGCTGCAGAGGGTCAACGCCGCAGCGGCCGCCATCAACGGCGGAATCCTGTGGCAGCCGTACATCATCGACTCCATTACGACGAACGAAGAGGACGGCACTTCGGTCGTCATCGAGCACAACGAGCCGAAGGAGCTTCGGCGCGTCATCAAGTCCGAGACCTCCGAAAAGGTGCGCCTGCTCCTGCAATCGGTCGTCGATCACGGCAGCGGTTCGAACGCGCAGATCGCCGGCTACACGGTCGGCGGCAAGACCGGCACCGCGCAGAAATACGATGAGAACGGCAAGGTGTCGAGCACGCTGCTCATCGCCTCGTTCATCGGCTTCGTTCCGGCGGACGACCCGCAGCTCATCTGCCTCGTCATGGTGGATGAACCGCGCGTGCCCGTGATCTACGGCAGCACGGTCGCGGCGCCGTTCGTGCAGCGGGCGCTCTCCAACCTCGTGCAGTATTACGGCATCCTGCCCAACACGGATACCGAAACCACCACCGTGCCGGACGTGGTCGGCAAGTCCGCGAGGGAAGCGTCGGATGCGCTCCGGCGGGCCGGGTTCCCCGCGCCGGTCTATACGGCCTCCGAGGAGGACGCCGTGGTGCTCATGCAGGTGCCGGCGGCCAATGCCGTGGTGCCGACCGGTACGCAGGTCGTGATCTATACGACCATGACCACCTACAGCGACGAGGGCACCGTCAAGGACACCGTCACCGTACCGAGCGTCATCGATAAGCGCCGTCAGGACGCTTTCGATATTCTGGACAAGCTGGGGCTGGTCCTCGTCTACGACAAGAGCGCCTGCCTCGGCCAGATCACCAGCCAGTCGATCGAGCCGGGAACCGAGGTCGAGCGCGGCACGGAGATCTACGTCACGTTCAGCAAGGCGCCGCCATCCGCTACAACCCCGGAGGATACCGGCGGAGATGATGGCGACGATACGCCGACTGGGGAATAACTGACCTTATTTTATACATTTTTCGGGAGGGACGAACACATGCTGTTATCCGAGCTTGCCATGACGGCCGGGCTGCGCTACACCGGCAAAAACGTTGACATCCAGTCCATCGAATACGATTCGCGAAAGGTAGCGCCCGGCAGCATGTTCTGCTGCATCGTCGGGCAGCTGTTTGACGGCCACGCCTTCGCCGAATCCGCGGTCGAGAAGGGCGCCGTTGCGCTGCTGGTCGAGCACGAGCTCCCGCTCGATGTGCCGCAGGTCGTGGTGCAGAGCGCGAGAAAGGCCATGGCCGAGATGGCCGCCGCCTTCTATGGATATCCGCAGCGCGAGATGCAGATGCTCGGCGTGACCGGCACGAACGGCAAGACCACCACGACCTATATGGTCAAGGCCATTGCCGAACAGGCGGGCAAGAAGGTCGGCATCATCGGCACCATCCGCAACATGATCGGCAGCGAAAGCCTGCATGCGGACCGCACCACACCGGAATCCGTCGACCTGTTCCGGCTGCTGCGCACCATGGCGGACGCGCGCGTGGACATGGTCGTCATGGAGGTGTCCTCCCATGCGCTGGAGCAGTACCGCGTGCACGGCATCAAGTTTGATGTGGCGCTGTTCACCAACCTGACGCAGGACCATCTGGATTATCACAAGACGTTTGAAAACTATCTGCAGGCCAAAAAGATCCTGTTCCAGAACGCAAAGAAAGCCGTTGTCAATGTGGATGACCCGTATGCGGACCGCATCATGGCCGGCCTCTCCATCCCGATCCTGACCTTCGGCGTGCGCGACCGCGCGGATCTGGCCGCCTCCAACATCGACATCACAACGCAGGGCGTCCAGTTCGATCTGCACACGCCCTCCGGCGACGTGCGCATGAACCTGCCCATCCCGGGGCTGTTCTCCGTGTTCAACGCGATGGGCGCCGTCGGCATGGCGCAGGCCATCGGCATCCAGCTCCCGCAGATCAAGCGCGGTCTGGAGTCCATGACCAGCGTGTCCGGCCGGCTCGAATCCGTCGCCACCGGCCTGCCCTTCTCGGTGTTTGTCGACTATGCGCACACGCCCGACGCGCTCGAGAACGTGCTCAAAACCGTGCGCGAATTTGCGCACAAGCGCGTCATCTGCGTGTTCGGCTGCGGCGGCGACCGCGACCGCGCCAAGCGCCCCATCATGGGCGAAATCGCGGGCCGCTATGCCGAGCTGGCGGTCGTGACGTCCGACAACCCCCGCACCGAGGATCCCATGGCGATCATCGAGACGATCGAGGAGGGGGTCAAGCGCTCCGGCGCCAAGTATACCGTGATCGAAAACCGGCGCAGCGCCATCGCGTACGCGCTCTCCGTCGCCGAGCCGGACGATATCATCCTCATCGCCGGCAAGGGCCACGAGAATTATCAGGAGATCAACGGCACACGCTACCACTTTGACGATAAGGAAATCGTAACGGAGCTGCTCAGGGAGCTGAAAAACTCTTAAAGCGCTTTTCCCGCGTGCGGACGGCGCTTTTGCGGCCAGCCGCAGCCGGCAAAACGGCGGAGCACACCCCGCCCGGCGCCGGAAGGAGCCGTTCCCACGCGATCGAAACCGCCCGTTTTGGGGGCAGAAAGGATGCTTCGCGGGGCGAAGCATGACAGTAGAAGAATCCCATGATGCAAACCTATTTGCTCAGCGCACTGACCGCGTTCGCCGTGGTGCTGGTGCTCGGCCCCATCGTGATCCCGATGCTCCGGCAGCTCAAGTTCGGGCAGGTGGAGCGCGAAGAGGGCCCCGACTCCCACAAGTCCAAGCAGGGAACGCCCACGATGGGCGGTATTATGACGCTTCTCGGCATCCTCGTGGCCTCGCTGGTCTTCGGGCTGGAGAGCGCGTCGTTTGTGCTGCCGGCGCTGCTGGTCACGTTCGCCTTCGGTCTGGTCGGGTTCCTCGATGATTTCATCAAGGTGCGCCTGCACCGAAACCTCGGCCTGCGCGCCTATCAGAAGATCATCGCGCAGTTCGGCATCGCGCTGGTCGTGGCCATCTGGGCCTACCGGTCGCCCTATATCGGCTCCACGCTGTACCTGCCGATCTCCGGCGGCAGCTGGGATATCGGCTATTATTACATCCCGCTGGCCATGTTCGTCGTCATCGGCACGACCAACGCCGTCAACCTCACCGACGGTCTGGACGGGCTCGCCTCCGGCGTCACCATGATCTACACGCTTGCGATGACGATCGTGTTCGGCTTGCTGGCCTCGAAGGCCTCGCTGCTCGGGCAGACGTTCTATGGCATCAATCTGCAGGGCATGGCGGTGTTCTCCGCGGCGGTAACGGGCGCGTGCCTCGGCTTCATCCGCTACAACACGTTCCCGGCGCGCGTGTTCATGGGCGATACCGGCTCGCTGGCGCTCGGTGGCGCCATCGCCATGATGGCGATCGCCAGCCGCTCGATCCTGCTGCTCCCGGTCATGGGCTTCTGCTTCGTCGGCTCGGCGCTGTCGGTCATCCTGCAGGTCGGCTCCTACAAGCTGCGCCATGGCAAGCGCGTCTTCAAGATGGCGCCTATCCACCACCATTTTGAGCTGTGCGGCTACTCGGAGTCCCGCATCGTCACGATGTATACGCTCGTGACGACCGTGCTCTGCGCGATCTGCCTGCTCAGCTACCTGCGCTGACGTTCCGGCGCAACACAATTTCGATCGTTTTCGGGCGGCTGCCGCGGTCTTTCTGCGGCGTCGCCCATGCGGGTATTTTGGAGCGGCGCACCATGCGCCGTCCCCCCTCGCCCGGCGCTGTCGGCCGTCTGCACGGCGGCCGCTCCCGCAAGCGGGATGCGCGGCACCGCCCTGCCCGCAATCCATCTTTCGCACGGAAAGGAGGCTTCGCTTCGCGAAGCGGAAACAACTATGGAACAGAAACAAACGGCTTTGATCGTCGGCATGGCAAAGAGCGGCATCGGCGCAGCCAAGCTGCTCTGCAGAAACGGCTGCCGCGTGATCATCAACGATCAAAAGGCGCACATCGACGGACTGGATGAGGCGCTGCGCGGCTTTTCGGTGGAAAACCGGCTCGGGGAGGATCCGATGACGCTGCTGGACGGCGTGCAGATGCTGATCCCCAGCCCGATCATCCCCATGAGCGCGCCCTTCATCGTGCGCGCGCGGGAACTGGGGATCGAGGTGCTGTCCGAAATCGAGCTGGGATACCGGTACGCCAAGGCGGATTTCGTCTGCATCACCGGCACCAACGGTAAGACCACCTGCACCGCGCTGACCGGCGAGCTGTTCAAGGCGGGCGGGTTCCGCACGTTCGTGCTCGGCAACATCGGCATCGCCATCACCGAGCATGCGGAGGAGACCATTCCCGGCGATGTGATCGTGGCCGAAACGGCGGCGCTGCAGCTCGAGGGCTGCTCCACGTTCCATGCGCGCGCGGCCGCCTGCTGCAACATCACGCCCGACCATCTCGATCACTTCGGCACGATGGACAACTACATCGCCGCCAAGTGCAAGGTGTTTGAGAACCAGACGCCCGAGGATTTCGCCGTGCTCAACTACGACGACCCTGAGGTGCGCGCTATGTACACGCTCACGCCCGCGACCTGCCTGTACTTCTCCCGCCGCGGCGAGGTGCCGGAGGGCATGTTCGTGCGGGACGGCGTGGTGATCTACCGCAGAAACGGCGTCGATCTGCCGCTCATCCGCGCATCCGAAATCCGCATCCCCGGCGGGCACAATCTGGAGAACGCCATGCTCTCCTCGCTGCTCGCGCTTTCGATGGGCGTACCGGCCGAGGCGGTCCGCGAAACGCTCAAAACGTTCCCCGGCGTCGAGCACCGCATCGAGTTTGTGCGCGAGCTGGACGGCGTTGCCTACATCAACGACAGCAAGGGCACCAATCCGGCCAGCACCATCCGCGCCATCGAGGCCATGACGCGGCCGGCCGTGATGCTGCTGGGCGGCTTTGACAAGCATGCGGATTTCCACGAGCTGTTCGAGACGCTGCGCGGCCGCGTGCGCGCGCTGGTCATCATCGGGCAGACCCGCGAGCAGCTCCTGCGCACCGCAGCCGACTGCGATATGCTCCCGCTCTGCCACACGGAGGAGACCTTTGCCGCGGCGGTCGATACGGCGCGCGCGCTGGCAAAGCCGGGCGACGTGGTGCTGCTCTCCCCCGCCTGCGCAAGCTGGGGCATGTTTGACAACTTTGAGCAGCGGGGCCGCATCTTCAAGGAGATCGTCAACGGGTACGAGCCCAGGCAGTAACGGCCGCCCGGGGAAAGGGCACGCCATACAGCGGCCGCACGGGAAAACCGCTCGCACAGCGGCCGCAGCATTTCCCCCTCCCCCAAGGCTTGGCATAGCCGCCCGGGAGATAAATCGCGTGCCGCGCAACGACTGCACGTGGAAACGGCGCTCACAGCGGCCGCGGCGGCAAAGTAAACATTTTGAAACTTTCGGCCGGTGCGGTGGTCGCCCGGCTTGCGGCTGCATAGATATCATAGTATAATGTTTTATTCGTAAATTTCGGTCCTGGAGGCGAAATGGAAAAACGAACGCGTGAAAAAAGGCATCGAATGGACTATGGCATTCTGCTGATGGTGACGCTGCTGTGCGCCTTCGGCCTTGTCATGGTGTTTTCCGCCAGCTATTATTACGCGCAGAACCACGCAGGCGCCAATTACGACGGGTATTATTATCTGAAAAAGCAGGCCACCTACATGCTCATCAGCTACCCGATCATGATCCTGCTGTCGTTTTTCGACTACCGCCAGCTCGAAAGATTCAAGGTGCTCGGCTTCCTGCTGTCGGTCGGCCTGCTGCTCGCGGTGCTGGTGTTCGGCGACGAGGTCAACGGCGCCAAGCGCTGGATCGTGATCGCCGGGCAGAGTATCCAGCCCTCGGAGATCGCGAAATTCGGCATGATGCTGTACATGTGCGCGTTCATGGCCAAAAAGCAGGCCGTGATGCACGAGTTTAAGCGCGGCATGCTGCCGATGCTTCTCATCATCGGCGTCATCTGCGGCCTCATCATGCTGCAGCCGAACATGTCCATGGCCGTTATCATCGGCCTCATGGGATATGCGCTGCTGTTTGCCGGCGGCGCGGACGTGAAGCAGATGCTGCTGCTCGGCGTGGTGCTCGTGGCGCTGTTCGTGCTGTTCGCCGTCATCGAGCCGTACCGGTTCCAGCGGCTGACTACGTTTACCGATCCGTGGAATGACGGCAAGGGCGGCCTCGGCAGCGGCTACCAGCTCATCCAGTCGTTCTATGCGCTCGGCAGCGGCGGGCTGTTCGGCCTCGGCCTGAACAACAGCCGCCAAAAGCTGCTGTACATGACGTACGGCGAGAGCGATTTCATCTTCGCCATTCTGGGCGAGGAGCTCGGCTTTGTGGGCGCCGTGGTCGTCATGTGCGCCTATGGGTTTATCATCTACCGCGGCATCCGCGTGGCGCTGCGCTGCCGCGACCGGTTCGGCAGTCTTCTGGCCGCCGGAATCACGGTCGTTTTCGCGCTGCAGGTGTTCGTCAATATCGGCGTTGTGACCGGCTCCATGCCCACGACGGGGCAGGCGCTGCCGTTCATCAGCGCGGGCGGCACCTCGCTGCTCATCTTCATGTCGGCAATGGGCGTTCTGCTGAACATCTCCCGCTTTACGACGGAGAAGCAGCTCCCGGTCGTCGCGAGGAGCCAGCGGCAGGCACCGGAGCGTGCCGCGGCGCCGCGCCGGCCGCGGATGTCGGAGCGATAACGCGCGCATCCGCGCGATTCTAAAAATTTGTGGTAACATTCGACAGGTTCCACGCATAGAATACCGTGTGGTGCAGACCCGCCGGCCGGCTGTTCTGCATCAATCGATGCGTCGGAGGTGTTCCATGCCGAACCTGATCGCGGAGGGTGGCCACCCGATTGACGGCGAATGCCGCATCGGCGGCGCCAAAAATGCGGTTCTCCCCATTCTTGCCGCCTGTGTACTGACCCGTCGCCCCGTGCGGCTGCTCGATTGCCCGCGCCTGACGGACGTGGAGAACATGCTGCGCATTCTGCAGCTGCTCGGCTGCCGCACCTCGCGCGAGGCCGGGGAGACGGGCGACACGCTGTGCATCGACGCTTCCTGCGCCTGCCGCAGCGAGCTGCCGGAGGATCTCTCCAAGGAGCTGCGCAGTTCCATCTTCCTGCTCGGGCCGGTTCTCGGGCGGTTTCGTCAGGCGGTCGTCACCTATCCCGGCGGCTGCGAGATCGGCAACCGGCCGATCGACCTGCATCTTTCGGGCCTGCGCGCGCTCTCGGCCGTCATCCGGGAGGAGGGCGGGCGCATCCGCTGCGACGGCGTGCGGCTCGTCGGGGCGAACATCCATCTGGATTACCCGTCCGTAGGCGCAACGGAGAACATCGTCATGGCAGCGACCGCTGCCGAGGGAGAGACCGTCATCTGCAACGCCGCCAGGGAGCCGGAGATCGTGGACCTGCAGAACTTTCTGAACGCCGCCGGCTTTTCCGTGCGCGGCGCCGGTTCCTCAACGATCACCGTGCAGGGCGGCTACACGCCGCGCGAGGTGACCTATCGCGTGATGCCGGACCGCATCGTCGCCGGCACGCTGCTCGCGGCCGCAGCCATCACCGCCGGCCGCATCGTGCTGTGCAACGTGGTGCCGGACCATATGGCCGGTACGCTCTCGAAGCTCTCCGAGTGCGGCTGCAGCATCACCGCAAAGGACGACTGGATCCGCCTGACCGCGCCGGAGCGGCCGCGCGAGCTCAAGCTCGTGGAAACGCTGCCGCATCCCGGCTTTCCGACCGACATGCAGGCGCAGATGTTCTCGCTCTGCAGCGTGGCCGACGGCACGAGCATGATCGTGGAAAACGTGTTTGAAAACCGGTTCAAGCACGCGCAGGAGCTGTCCCGCATGGGCGCGGTGAGCACCATCAAAAACCGGACGGCGGTCATCCGCGGCGTGCCACAGCTGTACGGCGCAACCGTGACCGCGCACGATCTGCGCGGCGGCGCGGCGCTCGTGCTTGCGGGGCTGCGCGCCGAAGGCCGCACAACCGTTCAGCACGCGGAGCATATCGACCGCGGCTATGAGCGGCTGGAAACCACGCTCTCTGCGCTCGGCGCGCATGTTGTGCGCGAAGAAACTTAGGAGACCCATGGCAAAGGATAAACGCGAACAGAATCAGAAGAAGAAACGCAGCCTGCTCGCCAGCCTGTTTGAACCGGCCGAGGAATCGGAAACGGACGGTCTGTTCGACGAACCCGATTTTCAGGACGATCCGGAGCTCGTGCACCTGTTCGATGATGACGAGGTGGAATACTCCGATGAGCAGGACGAGGCGGCCCTCTCCGAGCTCACATGGAGCGACGGCGAGCGCGTCGTAACGGAGCTTCCCAATCTGGACGAGCAGCCGAAAGCAGACGGGCGGAAAAAGCGGGCGGCGGAACCGGCCGCAGCGCCGGCCGGGCGGAGCCGGCAATCCCGCGGTGCGCGGCGTGAACGGCCGCAGCGCAGCGGCGTGCACCGCGTGCAGCGTATGCACACGGCGGCGGACGAGGACGCGCCGGCGGCAGAGCCCTATGCGCCGTCCCCGTCGGTTGACGCGCCCTTCCTGCCCGACCAGCCGGATGTGCTCGCCGCGGCAGTTCAGCCCGGACAGCCAATTTTCACAGCTTCACAGGAACAAGCGGACAGCGCTTCTTTGCAGGAACAGGCAAATAATGCCCCCACCCCGCCCGCCATGGACGCGGCGGCATTCCTGCGGCGAAACGCCGCGCCCGCCCGTTCCGAGACAGAAGCCGGGATCACCCCCCAGCCGCAGGGCGGACAGCCCTCCCCGGAGGGAACGCCCGGGCAGCCAAGCAGCGATACAGTTTTACAGGAACAGCCGGACGGCGCCTCTTTGCAGGAACAGGCAAATAGCGCCCCCACCCCGCCCGCCATGGACGCGGCGGCATTCCTGCGGCGAAACGCCGCGCCCGCCCGTTCCGAGACAGAAGCCGGGGTCACCCCCCAGCCGCAGGACGGACAGCCCTCCCCGGCGGGAGCGCCCGGGCAGCCAATCAACGCAGTTTCACAGGAACAGCCAAGCGGCGGGCAACCGGACGCACCGGCCGCAGCCGACGGCGATTCCGCTCCCATTCGCCTGTTTGACGAGGATCCGCCGTCCGTGCCGAGCAGCCGCGGCAGCCGCACGCGGATGTTCCGCACCGGCAGCGGTACCGCCGCGCGCATCCAGATGAACGAGACGGAAACGTCCCGCAGCATCGAGGAGGCCAAGCGCCGCCAGCGCGAGAAGGAGGCGGCCCGGCAGCACGAGCAGTATGTCCAGCGGCAGAAGCGCCGCCAGCGCCGCCAGCACGCCGCAAAGCGCATGGCCATCAACGTCGCATTCGTCGCGTTCATCGTCATCGCGGTGCTCATAGCGCTGTACTATACGTTCCTGCTCAGGGACATCGTTGTGTCCGGCAACGAAACGTATTCCGACGAGTATATCATCGGCCTGACCGGCTTACAATATGGCCGGCACATGCTCCTCTGCGATCTGGAGGCGGCGCAGGAGGGGATCGAGCAGGATCCCTACCTGCAGGTGGATGCGGTGGACTATATCTTCCCGGCGCGCGTGCGCATTCAGGTCACCGAGCGCAAGGAGGTCGCCGGCATCATCGGCCTCGACTATAACGTCATCATCGACCACAACGGCTACGTCCTCTCCATGGGCGGCGGCACGGACCTGAGCAACCTGCTGCAGGTTTCCGGCGTGGGAATGACCGGCTTTCAGGTGGGTCAGCGCCTCGGCCAGACGGACGACTTCGGCACGGCCACGCTGGTCACCATGATCAAGGAGCTGGAGACCTATCAGCTCATCGATGATATCGCATCGCTGGATCTGACCACGCCGCTGGCCATCGTGATGTACGCCAAGAACGGGCTGAAAATCCACGTCGGCCAGCCGACCGATCTCGACAAGAAGCTGGTCTCGCTCCATAAGCTGCTGCCGCAGTTTATCAGCGCCAATATCAGCACCGGCACGCTGTATCTGTCCGCCCGCGGCGGCACCGTGTATTCCCCGCCGAACACCGGCGCGGTGCCGGTGACCGATCCGGGCACGGCGTTCCCCGGTACCACCGACGATCCGAACAACCTGCCCAACCCGGACGACCCGACGACCACGCCGGAGCCGGGCCTGCCTGCGCAGACAACGCCCCCGCCCGCCACGCCAACGCCGATCCAGCCCGGCGGCGGAGACGATTTCCAGGGCTGAGATTTTACCATCAGGAGGCTGCCCATGTCCATGAAAAACATCGAGAAGGCCAAGGTTCTCCAGCTCGCCGAGCTGGTCGACTATCAGGACGGCCAGATCATCAGCCGCACGCTCGCGCAGAACGGTGCGGTCAGCCTGACGCTGTTCGCGTTTGAGCGCGGCGAGGAGATCAGCACGCACGCCGCAGGCGGCGACGCGATGGTCACCGTGCTCGACGGCACCGGCCGGTTCACGATCGGCGGCGCCGTGCATCTGGTGCACGCGGGCGAAACGATCGTCATGCCGAAGAATGTTCCGCACGCCGTTTACGGGGAGGAGCGCTTCAAAATGCTGCTGACCGTGGTGTTCTGAGCCTCGGAACAAGCGAGGCAGCGACCCCGCAAAGAGATTCCACAAAACAGGGCGGCGGACGCATTGGCGTCCGCCGCCCTCTCCTTTGGCTTTCTTCCCTCGCTACAGCCTGCACCGCATGCGCTGCACCTCGGAATACAGCGCCTCCGGCACGAAGCCGACGCTCTCGTACAGGCGCATGGCGGCGATATTGTCGCGCGCGCAGTAGAGCATGAGCTCCTCCGCGCCGTACCGCTTGAGGATCTCCAGCCCCATGCCGATCATGATCTTTCCGTACCCGCGCCCCTGATAGCGCCGGTCTATCAGCACATCCGCGATCTCAAAGCGCTTCTCCTTCGGCACGATCGCCAGCACCAGCAGCCCGATGACCTGCCCCTCGTCCATGAGCACATAGGTGCGGTGGCTGCGGCGATTGGCATACGCCCAGCCGATGCAGGCGCGCGCGTCCGAGACAAAGCGCTCCTGCCCGGGCGCAAGCTCGATCGCCATGGCCTCCATGGCGTTCTTCGCCGAGTACCGCACGAGCTTCGGCGCGGTTGGCCTCGTGAACGCCGCCTGCAGCTCCGTGCGCAGCTCCGGCCGGAACGATGTCCACTGGCCGCCGGCCATGCGCGAGAGCATCGCTTCGTTCGTCGTCACCGCGTAGCGAAGGCCGCCCGCCTTCCGGTCGAAGAGCAGGGTCGCCTGGTATCCGTACGGGTGCTCCAGCTCGGTGCACACCAGCCCGTTCACGTCTTCAAAGCCCATGCCCTGACCGTGCCGGTTGTACCGCAGCGTCTGCCGCCATGTCCGCTCCGACACGATCGCCCGCTCCTGCAGCGCGCCGAGCAGGCGGCACAGATCCGCATGGGTCGTCGTCAGCGCATAGTCATCGGGCGGCACGGGCAGCGGCACGAGCACCTGCTCCGCGTCGCGTGCCGACGGCATGCAATCCGGCTGCGCGCCCGCCGTCGTGTGGGTCATGCCGAGCGGCCGGAACACGCGCTCCTCCAGCAGCTCGAACAGCGGCCGCCCGGCCGCGCGCTCGAGCAATCGCAGCATGAACAGCGGCTCCGCATCGGTATAATCGCAATCCGTCCCGGGCGCATACTCGAGCGGCTTGTCGCCAATCCACGACAGCGCCTGCTCAAACGACGGCGGCACCGCCTTGCAGGCGCGCTCCCCGGCGATGCGGGCATGCTCGTCCAGCCCCCGCTCTGCGATCTTCGGGATCAGCTGCGCCGAGATGCACTCCGGAATGCCCGACTCGCGCCGGAACAGGTTTTGCACCGTAATGCGCCCGGCATGCCGGTACTCCGGCAGATACCGGTCCAGCCGGTCGCCCGGCCGCAGGCGCCCCTCCTCCATGAGCAGCAGCGCGCCAAGGCCCAGCAGCAGCTCGGACGTGATGGAGAAGCAGTAGCGCTGATCCTCCCGCAGCGGCCGCTTTGCCGCCCGGTCCGCATAGCCGTAAACCGCGTCATGCAGCACCTCGTCCCCCGACCAGACGGTCACGGCGGCCGAGATGTCCCACTTCGCCGCCAGCGCATCGATGGTGCGCTTCCAGTTCTCCCTCTCCATCCCGTTGTCCTCTCCGAAAATACAAATCTTCCCCAGACCTGTGCGCAAGGCCGCAGAAAAGCAGCCGGCGCCTGCGCTTTGGCAGCAGCTGAGAACATCCATATGCGTTAGCGCAGACCCGCCCAATCGTGCCATGCT
>JAQXRK010000121.1 GCA_029218485.1 bacterium
CCGTCTGAAGAAGAACACAACAAACCATTGCTTGCCATGTGCGTGCGCACGGCCGCTTCGCACGGGCAGGCTGTCCTGAAGAGGGAGTGAACGAAGGATTGCCGCATGCGGCCGCTCCCCCGGCTTTCGCGCGCCGGTGCCGGGCGCCTGCCCGGTCATTGTGCGCTCGTGTACAGCTCCACGCTGCGGCCGCGGAATGAAAGAACGCCCTCCTCCTTCATCCGCTTCATCTCGCGCATCATCGCGCTGCGGTCGACCGACAGATAGTCGGCAAGCGCCGTCAGCGTCATCGGCAGGATAAACGTCCCGCTTCCGCTGCGTGCGCGGCAGATGCCGAAATACGCCAGCAGCTTTTGCCGGATCGTCCGCTGGCTGAGCACGTTCACATGCTCCGCAAGCGACTGTGCTTTGCGTGCCGTCAGCTGCAGGACGTTGCTGACGAGCTGGCTGTGGTGCGCGCAGGCGTTCGGGCAGCGCTTGATGAGGTGCTCGTAATCGATCAGCATCACTTCGCACGCCTTGACCGCCATGACGCTGTACGCCAGTCCCGGCGCGCAGGGCGTGAACGCCTCGCCGAAAATATCGCCCTCCTGCATGGATTCGAGAATGCTGTTGTGGCCCTCCGCGTCCGTACACGTCAGGTCGGCGCGGCCGCGCATCAGAATGCCGGTGCGCCCGGACCCGTGCGTCAGCGCCATCACGCACGCCCCCGCAGGAAATGTCACCCTCTGCGCGTTGAAGCAGACGCGCATGCGCTCCTGCTCTTCCTCCGATATATTGCTGAAAGCCTGCACCGCATACAACATATTGTGTTCCTCCGCTGCTGTTCCCACATATTATATCTCGTTCTTGTTGCATATGCAACAGCATTTTCCAGCAAGACCTGCTATACTGATGCATGCTGAAGAATTATTCTTGGAAGGAATTATAGATATGAAGCTCATTAAACGAAATGGCGCGGAGGCCGTGTTCGACAGGACCAAGATTTACGACGCCGTACAGAAGGCCAACCATGCCGACGGCAGCGTGCCCGAGCTCACGGATGCGCAGATCCAGGACATCGCGCAAACGGTGGAGAACGCCTGCCTGAAGATGAACCGCGCGGCCAGCGTCGAGGAGATTCAGGAGCTGGTGGAGAGCGAGATCATGCGGCACGGCGCATTTGAGGTTGCCAAGCGCTATATCCGCTACCGCTATGAGCGCACGCTCGTCCGCCGCGCCAACACCACCGACAACCAGATCCTTAGCCTCATCGAGTGCAACAACGAGGAGGCCAAGCAGGAAAACTCCAAC
The DNA here is from genome assembly GCA_029218485.1 of bacterium. GTDB lineage: Bacteria > Bacillota > Clostridia > Christensenellales > CAG-138 > Aphodomorpha. Next base: position 1,294 of record JAQXRK010000121.1, read on the forward strand.
AAGAATCCCACGGTCAACAGCGTGCAGCGCGATTACATGGCCGGCGAGGTCAGCCGGGATATCACGCGCCGCCTGCTGCTTCCGCGCGATATCGTTGAGGCGCACGAGCAGGGCATCATCCACTTCCACGACACGGATTACTATGCCCAGCATATGCACAACTGCGATCTGGTCAATCTGGACGATATGCTGCAAAACGGCACGGTCATCTCCGGCACGCTCATCGAAAAGCCGCACAGCTTCTCGACCGCCTGCAACATCGCCACGCAGATCATCGCGCAGGTCGCCAGCAACCAGTATGGCGGGCAGAGCATCAGCCTCACGCACCTTGCGCCCTTCGTGCAGGTTTCGCGCGAGAAGATCAGGCGCGATGTGATCGAGGAGTCGCGCCTGCTTGGCGTGGTGCCCGAAGAAAGCACGCTGTCCAAAATCGTGGAGGCGCGGCTGCGCGACGAGATCAAGCGCGGTGTGCAGACCATCCAGTATCAGGTCGTGACGCTGATGACGACCAACGGACAGGCGCCGTTTGTGACGGTGTTCATGTACCTGAACGAGGCGAAAAACGAGCGGGAAAAGCAGGACCTTGCGCTCATCATCGAAGAAACGCTCCGGCAGCGCTATGAGGGCGTCAAGAACGAGGCGGGCGTATGGATCACCCCCGCATTCCCCAAACTGATCTATGTGCTCGAGGAGGATAACATCAACCCCGGCACCCCATACTACTACCTCACCGAGCTGGCCGCGGCCTGCACGGCACGGCGGCTCGTGCCGGACTACATCTCCGAAAAGAAGATGAAGGAGCTCAAGGAGGGCAACTGCTTCCCGGTCATGGGCTGCCGCAGCGCGCTCTCCCCGTGGAAGGATGAGAACGGCAATTACAAGTTCTACGGCCGCTTCAATCAGGGCGTGGTCACGCTGAATCTGGTCGACGTGGCACTCTCCTCCGGCGGCGACCGGGAGGCGTTCTGGCGCATCATGGACGAGCGGCTCGAGCTGTGCTACCGCGCGCTGATGTGTCGCCACAACCGGCTCAAGGGCACGCTGTCCGACGCCGCGCCGATCCTCTGGCAGTACGGCGCCATCGCGCGGCTGCCGAAGGGCGCGCCGATCGATCCGCTGCTCTACGGCGGCTATTCGACCATCTCGCTCGGATACGCCGGTTTGTGCGAATGCGTGCGCTACATGACCGGCAAGTCGCACACCGATCCGTCCGCAACGCCGTTCGCGCTTGAGATCATGGAGCATATGAACGAGGCCTGCAACCGCTGGAAGGCGGAAACGACGATCGGCTTCGGCATCTACGGAACGCCGCTCGAGAGCACGACCTACCGGTTTGCCAAGTGCCTGCAGAAGCGCTTCGGCATCGTACCCGGCGTGACGGACAAGAGCTACATCACCAACAGCTACCATGTGCATGTGACCGAGGAGATCGACGCGTTTTCCAAGCTGGCCTTTGAAGCCCAGTTCCAGGCGCTCTCCACCGGCGGCGCGATCAGCTATGTCGAGGTGCCAAACCTTCAGGGCAACCCGGAGGCCGTCCTGCAGGTCATGCGCTTTATCTACGACAATATCATGTACGCCGAGCTCAACACCAAGAGCGATTACTGCCAGGACTGCGGATTCGACGGCGAGATCCGCATCGTAGAAGACGACGGAAAGCTCGTTTGGGAATGCCCGAACTGCGGCAACCGCGACCAGAGCCGCATGAACGTCGCCCGCCGCACCTGCGGCTACATCGGCACGCAGTTCTGGAATCAGGGCCGCACGCAGGAGATCCGCGAACGGGTGCTCCATCTGTAAGCCCCGCCGTCCGCAAACGGAACACCGCTTTGTACGCAAACGAAGGAGGGCGGATCATGCATTACAGCGCAATCAAAAAAACGGATGTCGCCAACGGCGAGGGCGTGCGCGTGACGCTGTTCGTCTCCGGCTGCCGCCGCCATTGCAAGGGGTGCTTCAACCCCGAAACGTGGAGCTTCTCCTCCGGCACGCCCTTTTTGCAGGAAACGGAGGACGAGCTCATCGAAGCGCTCCGGCCCGGCTACATCAACGGCCTGACGCTGCTCGGCGGCGAGCCGTTTGAGCCGGAAAATCAGGCGCCGCTTCTCGGACTTCTGGAGCGCGTACGCGCCGAGCTGCCGGAGAAAACCATATGGGCGTTTACCGGCTGCACGCTTGAAACCGAGCTGCTGCAGAGCGGCAGCCCCTACCGCACCGACGTGACCGACCGTCTGCTCTCCCGGATCGACGTGCTTGTGGACGGGCCGTTCATCGAAGAGAGGCGCAACCTGTCGCTGCGCTTTCGCGGCAGTGAAAACCAGCGGATTCTGGATCTGCCGGCCACGCTCGCATCGGGCCATCCGGTGCTCTGGGACGACCGGCGGCCATTGCCGCAGGCAGCGGCGCAGCCTACGCCGCACTTTTCCAACAACTGATCATCATTTTGAAGGAGGCTCACCGAATCATGCAATGCACCCGCAAGCTGCAGGAGAATCTCTACTGGGTCGGCGCAAACGACCGGCGTCTCGCCCTGTTTGAAAACGTCTATCCGGTTCCGAACGGCATTTCCTACAACGCCTATGTGCTGCTCGATGAAAAAACCGTTCTGTTCGACACCGTCGACGCCGCCGTCGGCAGCCAGTTCTTCGAGAACCTCGCGTATGTGCTGGGCGGCCGCGGTCTCGACTACCTGATCGTCAATCATGTGGAGCCGGACCACTGCGCCACGCTCGCGGAGACGATCCGCCGCTATCCCGGCGTGCGGCTCGTCTGCAACGCCAAGGCGGCCGCAATGATCGGGCAGTTCTTCGATCCCGCGCTCACCGCGCAGGCGCTGCTCGTCAAGGAGGGCGACACGCTGTCGACCGGCAGCCATACGCTCACCTTCGCCATGGCCCCCATGGTCCACTGGCCGGAGGCCATGGTCACCTACGACAGCACCGCCAAGGTCCTGTTCTCGGCCGATGCGTTCGGCACGTTCGGCGCGCTGGGCGGCAGCATCTTTGCGGATGAGATGAACTTCGACCGCGACTGGCTGGCCGAGGCCCGGCGCTACTACGCCAACATCGTCGGCAAATACGGCACGCAGGTGCAGGCGCTGCTCAAGAAGGCCGCCTCGCTCGACATCGAGATGGTCTGCCCGCTGCACGGCCCCGTCTGGCGCTCCCGCATCGACCGGCTCGTGGAAAAATACGACCGTTGGAGCACCTACACGCCCGAGGAGAACGGTGTGCTGATCGCCTATGCCTCCGTCTACGGCGGCACGGAAGCGGCGGCCAACGCGCTCGCCTGCCGGCTGGCCGATCGCGGCGTGACGAACATTGCAATGTACGATGTTTCCGTTACGCACCCCTCGTACATCGTTGCCGAGGCGTTCCGCTGCAGCCATATCGTGTTTGCCTCCACCACCTACAACGCGGGCATCTTTGTGACCATGGAAACGCTGCTGCAGGATCTGCGCGCGCACAACCTGCAAAACCGCAAGGTCGCCCTGATCGAGAACGGCTCCTGGGCGCCCACCGCGGCAAAGCAGATGCGGGAGATTCTGGAGAGCATGCGGAACATCACGTTCCTCTCCGAACCGGTCACGCTTCGCTCGCGGCTCAAGCCGGAGCAGGACGGCGCGCTCGATGCGCTGGCGGATGCGATCACCGCTTCCCTGCCGCACCCCGCCCCGGCCGCGGCGCAGGCAATCGATTCCGCTGCCATGTTCAAGCTCCAGTACGGCCTGTTCGTGCTGACCGCGCGCGACGGCGATCGGGATAACGGCTGCATCATCAACACCGTCATGCAGGTCACCAGCGCGCCGCAGCGCATCACCATCGCGGTCAATCGCGCAAACCATACGCACGATCTGATCCGCAAAACGGGCGTGTTCAACGTATCCATCCTGTCGGTCGATGCGCCGTTCAAGCTGTTCCAGCATTTCGGATTCCAGAGCGGGCGGGATGTGGACAAGTTTGCGGACTTCAAGCATGCCGAGCGCAGCGAAAACGGCCTGCTTCGCCTCAACAAGTATGCCTGCGCGTTCCTCTCGGCGCGCGTGATCGCCGAGCAGGCGTACGAAACGCACACCGTGTTCACCGCGGAGCTGACCGAGGCCACGGTGCTGTCCGGCGCGGAACCGGTCACCTACAACTACTATCACGCGAACATCAAGCCCAAGCGCAAACCGGCGCCGGAAAAGAAAAAGGGCTTTGTCTGCAAGATCTGCGGCTATGTCTATGAGGGAGACACGCTTCCTCCCGATTTCGTCTGCCCGCTGTGCAAGCACGGCGCAGAGGATTTCGAGCCGCTTTCCTGAAAAACTGCAAAGAAAGGAGCTTCTCACGATGAAATACGTTTGTGACGTCTGCGGTTATGTGTACGATGAAACGCTGGGCGATCCCGATAACGGGATTGCGCCGGGCACCCGCTTTGA
>JAQXRK010000122.1 GCA_029218485.1 bacterium
CCAGCGGCTGGGTCGGCTGTACTATGCCTGCAGTCGCGACGGCCTGTTCGTATTCAACCCGAGAAAGTGACCGCATCCCGATTCGCAAGAGCGCGCAGGGGAGCCGCGCTGATGGCCGCATTGGCTTTCGGACAGACCGTATGGCATGGCTTTCCGAAATGGACGGGTTTGCGGCCCTCGGGAAGGGGATGCGGCGCCGCCTGCGCGTATGGAAATGGTTGCAAAAGCGGATTCCGTTTTATTGATACAACATGCAGGGGTCCCGCGCACCGGTGGCGCGCGGGACCCCTGTTGGTATTATCCCATGGATTGCCTCAGATGACGCCCTGATACATCATGGCGTCCGCGACCTTCAGGAAGCCCTCGATGTTGGCGCCCATCGCATAGTCGCCCTCCGCACCGTAGTCCTTTGCGGCCTGATCGATCTTTTGGAAGATACCGACCATGATGTTCTTGAGCCGGTTGTCCACCTCTTCAAAGGACCAGGAATAGCGCATGGAGTTCTGGCTCATCTCCAGCGCGCTGGTGGCGACGCCGCCGGCATTGGCCGCCTTGGCAGGCCCAAACAGGACGCCGTTCTCATGGAAAATGCTGACCGCCTCCGGGGTGGAGGGCATGTTTGCGCCCTCGGCCACCGCATAGCAGCCGTTGGCCACCAGCTTGCGGGCGGCTTCTCCGTCCAGCTCATTCTGCGTTGCGCAGGGCAGCGCGATATCGCAGGGAATGCTCCAGATGTCCGTGCACTTGTCTCCGTAGACTGCGCCCGGGTGCGTGAGCAGATAATCGCGGATGCGGCGGTGTTCGACCTCCTTGAGCTGCTTGATGCAGTCGAGATCGATGCCGGCCGGATCGTAGACATATCCGCCGGAATCGGACATGGCGACAACCTTTGCGCCGAGCGCAGTCGCCTTTTCATGCGCGTAGATGGCAACGTTGCCGGAGCCGGAGATCAGTACGGTCTGGCCGGCAAAGCTCTTGCCCTTCACCTTGAGCATCTCCTCCGTGAAATAGCAGAGGCCATAGCCGGTGGCCTGTACGCGGTCCAAGCTGCCGTGGAATGAGAGCGCCTTGCCCGTCAGCATGCCGGAAAACTCGTCGCGCAGCCGCTTGTACTGACCGAACAGGTAGCCGATCTCGCGCGCGCCGACGCCGATGTCACCGGCCGGCACATCGGTGTTCGGACCGATGTATTTGTACAGCTCGTTCATGAAGCTCTGACAGAAGCGCATGATCTCGCGGTCCGATTTTCCCTTCGGGTCAAAATCGCTGCCGCCCTTGGCGCCGCCGATCGGGAGCCCGGTCAGAGAGTTTTTGAAGATCTGTTCAAAGCCGAGGAACTTCACAATGCCCTCATACACGGACGGATGAAAGCGCAATCCGCCCTTATACGGCCCGATCGCATTGCAGAACTGCACGCGGTATCCGACGTTTACCCGGATTTTGCCGCTGTCGTCCTCCCATGCGACGCGGAAGCGAACCAACCGGTCCGGCTCGACAAGCCGGTCGAGGATCGCTGCGTCCATATATTCGGGGTGCCGTTCCAGCACGGGGGTCAGGGAATGGAGCACCTCTTCGACGGCCTGCAGAAATTCCGGTTGATTGGGGTTGTGGCGCTGCACATAATCCATGATGGATTGCAGATATTGGGTTACTTCCATCTTTACGAAACCCTCCTTCAATAAAATTGGGGTTATCGTAGCAGGCGTCTCCCAAGACCGTCAATATATAATATATAATATTGGACGATTTTACGATTTTTTGGTACCGAATGCCGGGCAAACCGACCGTTTCCGTCCGGTTGTGCGGGACAAACCGCAAGTGGATTGGCCGCCGAAAAGCCCGGATATCACCGGAATTGTGTGTGCCGGATGCAGGATGCGGCAGCCCGGCGGCAGTCACCGGCGAGGGGATTGCACCGCAGACATGGAACGGCAGGCGGCTGCCGCAGCGCCCGCATGACACATGCCGTTCGGCCAAACCGTTAGCCGGGTAGATGCTTTGGCCGTGGATGCTGGAGAAACGGCAGTAAAAAAGCGGCCGGGCATTTGCCTGGCCGCTTATCAGCCGTGTGTGCTGCGCTTATTCGGCGACCGTGACGCCGGTCTTGCCCTTGTAGACGAGACGGTCCACGGCGTAGTAGATGATGCCCGCAACGACCATCGCGTTGACGGCGGCAACACCAAAGACGAAGTCGGGGATCAGCGTG
>JAQXRK010000123.1 GCA_029218485.1 bacterium
TGCCGCCGCGTTTGCAGCGAGCCGGAATACGAGACCTTTGCCCCCGCGAGCGGGATCGGGTCGGACGGCGCGGTCGTCATGACCGTGGATGCGTTCGAGGCGATCCGCCTGATCGATCTGGAGGGGCTTACGCATGAGCAATGCGCCGCCGAGATGCAGGTTTCCCGCACGACGGTCACCGAGATCTATGAGGATGCGCGCCGCAAGCTGGCCGACTGCCTCGTCAACGGCAAGCGCCTTGTCATCGCGGGCGGCAGCTACCGCCTGTGCAGCGGCGCGGCCGACCATCCCGGCTGTGCGCGGCATTGCCCGCAGGCGATCTCTGACACGAAGGGCACACCCCCGCAGCGACCGAAAGGAGAACACACCATGAGAATTGCAGTCACCTATGAAAACGGCAGCATCTTCCAGCACTTTGGCCACACCGCGCAGTTCAAGCTCTACGATGTGGAGGACGGCGCGGTCAGGAGCGCGCAGGTCGTCGATACCAACGGCAGCGGCCATGGCGCGCTGGCGGGCTTTTTGCAGGCCAACGGCGTGGATGCGCTGATCTGCGGCGGCATCGGCGGCGGCGCGCAGATGGCGCTCCGGGAGGCGGGCATCCGCCTGTACGGCGGCGTATCCGGCAGCGCGGACGAAGCGGTCGCCTCCCTGCTCGCGGGCACGCTCGGCTTCAACCCGGATGTGCGGTGCAGCCACCACGACCATGGGCACGGCGCCGCGCACCGCTGCGGCGATCACGGCTGCGGCGAGCACAGCTGCCACTGAGCCCCCCGAAATTGGCACACGGCTACATCAAACACAGCCGCCACCGCGCGGCTACGCAGCGGCTTTGCTGCGCGAAAAACGGCCCGGGAACGGAGCAGGAACCCGCAAGGTTCCTGCTTTTTGCATGTCTTTTTGTCTTATCTTGCAATATTTCGGGTTATAAACGGATTCATGCAGTATTTCCTGCAATCACATTTATGATCTCCTGCAAAATATATGAAAAAACTGGCGTTTTTCGATTGACACGCCATGGGGAAAATGCTAAAGTATTTTTAGACACATCTAAAATTCTTTTGGAGGCACTGCATGGAAAAACTGGTCATCGCATTGGGCGGAAACGCCTTGCAGGAGGGCAAGGGCCCTGCCACCGCGGAAGCGCAGCTTGCGGTTGTCGAAAAAACTTCGGAGTACATTGCAAATATCCTTCAAAGCGGCTATCAGGTCGTGCTCGCGCATGGAAACGGTCCGCAGGTCGGCCGCATCGTGCTGCAGAATGAGAGCTCTGTGGATATCACTCCGGCCATGCCGTTCGACGTGTGCGGCGCCATGAGCCAGGGCATGATCGGCTACCACATGCAGCAGGGCCTGTCCAAAGCGCTCCGGGCGCGCGGCATCGACACGCCCGTCGCCACCATCGTCACGCAGGTCGTCGTGGACAAGCACGACAAGGCCTTTGAAAACCCGACCAAGCCGATCGGCCCGTTCTATTCCGAGGCGGACGCCAAGCGCCTGCAGGAGGAGAAGGGCTATTCCGTGAAGGAGGACGCGGGCCGCGGCTGGCGGCGCGTCGTCGCCTCCCCGCAGCCGGTTGAAATCGTGGAGCTGCCGGTCGTCAAGGCCATGATCGACAACGGCTTCGTCGTCATCACGGTCGGCGGCGGCGGCATCCCGGTCATCCGCAATGAGAACGGGGACCTCGAGGGCACCGCAGCGGTCATCGACAAGGACCTCGCCTCCGAGCGCCTGTCCGAGGACATCGACGCCGACGCCCTGCTCATCCTGACCGCGGTGGAGCAGGTCTGCCTGAACTACGGCAAGCCGAACGAGCAGCGCCTGAGCCACATCACCGTCGCCGACTGCGAACGGTATATCGATGAAAAGCATTTTGCGCCCGGCTCCATGCTGCCCAAGATTCAGGCGGCCATGAAGTTCGCCTCCTCCAAGGAGGGCCGCCGCGCGATCATCACCTCGCTCGATAAGGCGGTCGACGCGCTTGCCGGCAAGGCGGGCACGGTCATCACCCTGTAATAAGGAAGGGACGCATGTGCGTCCCTTCTTTTCCACCTCTGCGCCCGCCATTCGGGGGCGCGGATATCCGGCCCGGTTCGCCGCTTCTTGGGGGAGAGCGGCGGGCCGGCGCCACCATATCTGTGTTTCGAATCTCTGAACCACAGCAATGCATTCGGCAAAGAAGCAGGTCAAACGACCTGCTTCTTTGTGTCCGCCAAACAGCAGCAATCGATTCGGTTCAAGGTGCCGAACCCCCGTTCGGCTCCGCGCCGCGCACCCCTTTCCCAGAGAGGGGGGACGGATCGGCGCGATATTCGGGACGCATCCTCCATCCCGCGCCGACCCTCGCCCGCGCAGGGGCGCCCGCTCAGTGCCGCACAACGGTGCGCGCCACGCTCTCCACATCCACATAGTACCGCTTTTCATCGTAGCGGTCGAGATAGACCGGCACGCGGCTGCCCGCGGGCAGGGCGGGGTTGTCGCGCAGCAGGTCGCTGCGGTATTCG
>JAQXRK010000124.1 GCA_029218485.1 bacterium
GCGCTCGCGCGTCGCGTCACACGCGGAGAAATAGCCCTCGATCCGCGTTCTGAGTTCGTTTGCCGTCATGCGCTGTTTCCTCCCTTCCCCCGTCTCGCGCAGCTTCATCATAGATGAAAAAAAGCCCCCGCTCCTCCGATAGTTTTTGTCCACATTGGTTTAGGAACGCCTGCCCCCTCCCTCGCCGCCCAAGCGGCGCTTTTGGGGCATATAAAAAGGGCGGGGTGACATTTCGTCATCCCGCCCGGGTTGCCGTATTGTGCTTATTTGCCCGCCGGCTGCAATGGCCGCAGCCTGTAGGCGACCAGCGTATGCGCGCTCACGCGCGTCTCGTAATAGGCCTGTCGAACGCGCTCAACCGCAAGCCGCGCCGCCTCAAAGTTCGACTCCGGCAGCAGCGCCACGAGCTGGTTCTCGCTGTAGCGCGACAGCACGTCGCCCCGCCGCAGCTTTGCCCCGGCAATGCGGGTGAGTTGCTGCATCTGCGTCTTGAAGGCGCGCGCATCCAGCGCCTTCTCGCCCTCGGCTTCCACGAGCGTCATCAGGCACAGGAACACCGTCGCCCCCGAGCGCTCCAGCACGCTCTGCTGCAGCCGGTATATGCCCGAAAACACCGACCGGTCGCAGAGGTACGCGCCGTTTCGCCCCTCGTGGTCCAGCGTGTCCATGATATGGCCGATATCCTCCTCGGCGCTGTGCTCCGTGCGCACGATCGCCTCATAGAGCGACGGGTTGTCCGTGCCCCGCACGCGGGTGTCGGTCTCCCCGGCGCTGCCGGCCATCTGCCGCGCATAGGCCAGCTCCATCTGCAGCCGCCCGTCAAACCGCTCGATCTCCAGCGCATGGCTGCACAGCGCCACGATCTCGTCGTATGCCCCGTGCGCCTTCCAGTAATCCTTCATGGCATAGATGCACTCGACATACAGGTCGTGGTAGTACACGCTCCTGGGCACGATCCAGCTCTGCTCTGCGGCCGAGGAGAGCAGCGGCCCGCGATACAGCTCGACCATGCGGCGCTGCAGCGCCATGCGCCGCTCGTCCAGCACCGGCAGCTCGCGCGCCTCGTTGGCCAGCCGTTCAAACTCATATACATCCACAAGGCAGTCAGTCGCGGCGTTCCATTGATAGAAACCGCGCGTGGTGATCACGGATTTCTCCAGCGGCTCGATCCCCTCGCTCTCCACCAGCCGGCGGTAGCGGTGCAGCAGGGTTCTGAGCGCGGTTGCCGGGTTGCGGCTCTCCCGGTCGGTCCAGAGCGCGCCGAGCAGCTCCTCGTGCGGCACCGGCCGGCCGTGCTTCAAAATCAAATACTCCAAAAAAAGGTCGGTTTTGCGCGATTGCTTCAGGGAAACCAGCGCCGGTTCCCCGTTGAACAGCACCTCAAACCCACCGAACAGATTGATCTGTACCTGTGCCTGACCCATTTGGTTTTTTCCTCCATCCCATATCGTCACAGCAGAATGCGACATCCATATACCCAGTATTAGTATATCGCACCGCCATGCAATATGCAATGGCGCTTTCCGCCGGTGCGCAGAAAAATCGGCAAAAAAGGACGGCGGCTTCCGCCAGCCGCCGCCCTGGTCCCGTCCGGGATACCCCCCGTTTCCGATAGATAACGGCGCCCGCATCCATCGTGCAGGCGCCGCCGATCCGGCCATATTTTATGCTTACAGATAGGGCACCGGGTTGTGCGGCACGCCGTCGATGAGCAGCTCGTAATGCAGGTGCGGCTTTCCCGCCGTCGCATCGTCCAGCGGCGCAAGCACGGCGATCTTCTCGCCCCGAAACACGCGCTGGTTCAGCTCGACCTGCACATCCTCGCAGTGCGTCAGCCGCGACACAAAGCCGCCGCCGTGGTCGATATCGATCACAAAGCCGTACTCGCCCCGTTCGCCGCAATAGACGACGAGCCCCTCCTCCGGCGCAAGGATCTCCGTGCCCTCGCGCGCCTGGTAGTCGATGCCCCAGTGCATGCGGTTCTCCCGGGTGCCGAAATAGGAGCTGATGCGCACGCCCTTGACCGGCGCGGTGAAGTCCAGCCCCTCCGCCTCGCGGCCGGGCTCGCCCTCCGCGTTGCCCGGCTCCTTCGCCGGCTCCTTGGAAACGTAGATCCCCCGGCGCACGATCGTCGCGCGCGCCTCGATCTGCGTCTCGCTCACCGGATCGCTGCCGGTCACAACCTCGCCGGCGCGGTATGTCAGCATCGTCGTCGTCGCCACGCGCGCCGCCGTGCCCAGCTGCGATACGATGCGACTGCCCGCCGCCAGCGCCGGGTCGTCGCGCGTCTGCACCTCGGCGGCCGGCGCCGTCTGCATCTCCCGTCGCTCCGTCTCGAGCAGCACCGGAACGAGCGACGGATCGTCCAGCAGCGTTTGGAGCGCCTGCGCGCTCTCGCTCAGCGGCAGGGTGCCCGTCGCATCCACGATCAGCAGCTCGCAGTCGAATGCCGCCCGGAGCGTCTTTTCCGTCCCGGTTTCGATCATGCTCTTGCCCAAATAGTCCAGCAGCAGCGCCTCCGCCTCCGCCTTGGAGCCGAGCGCCATCAGGGGCTTGCGGTCGCACCAGATCTCCACCGCGCCCTCCGGCAGCGCGTACGGCTCCGGCGTGGGTACGGGCGTCGGCTCGAGCTGCAGAATCTCCGTCTCGAGCTGCTTGAGCTCCACCGTGCCGCCCGCCTCTCCGGCCGCGGCGTCCGCGTCCGGGCGTCTCTGCTGTGCAAACACCGCATAAACGCATGCGCCGGTCAGCAGAACGGCGGTCGCCAGCAGGGCAATCATGGTTATTCCGGGCTTTTTCATGCGCGTTCCTCGTGCTCCGCCGTGCGAAGCCCTCCTCCTCAAAATGCCGCCTCCGTGCTCGGGCGGCGGCGCCCGGCAGCGTGTCGCTGCCCGTTTTATAAACAGGGGCATGCCGCCTCCGCGTGCGGGAGACGGCGTTGTCCGCCGATCCGCCCGCCCTCCCGGGTGCGGGGGAGCGGGCGAGCGCCGCTATTTCATCTCAATGCACTTGGCGATGCAGTAGCCCTTCGTTCCGTTGTATGTCACGTAGGCCCACTCGCCGCTGATGCTGTGCACCGTCACCGTGTAGCCGAGCCGCATCGACAGCAGCACGGTCGAATCCGATCCGGTGCTCGGCTTGTCGCGCAGGTTCAGCAGCCCGGTGTTGATCGTGCCCTGGCCGGTCTGCGGCCGGGATGTGCCCGATCCGGAGCCGCTGCTCTCAAGCGTCACATACTTGCCGAACACAAAGCCCTCGAGGCCGGTTGCGTTCACGCGCACGCGGTACCAGCTCCCGGCGCTGCCGAGCACGGTCAGCCCGGTGCGCTTTGCGAGCTTGCCGAGGCTGGTATAGCTTGTGGACGGGCCGGTGCGGATGTTCACGCCCGAAGCGTTGATCGTGGCGGAGCCCATCTGCTCTCCCGTGCCGTTGCTGCCGCTGCCGGTCAGCGTGACATATTTGGCGTAGACATAGCCGTCCTTGCCCTCCGAGAGCAGGCGCACGCGGTACCAGCTGCCGGTCTTTTCATAGATGCCGAGCCGCTCCGGCCGGTCGAGCTTGCCCATGCTGACGGTCGAGGTCGACGGCCCGGTGCGGAAATTGACCTGCTTGGCGTTGATCTCGCCATAGGCGATGAATTCCCCCGGCGCAGCCGTTGGCGCGGCCGTCGGGGATGCCGTCTGCGCAGGCGTCGGCGTGGGCGTCGCGGTGCCCGGCGTCGGCGTGGCCGTCGGTGCCGCCGTCGGGGACGGGGATGCCGTTCCGGCGGGCGGTACGGCCGCTGCGGTGGTCACCGTCACATAATTCCTGATGATGTATCCCTCGAGGCCGGTCGCGTCCACGCGCACGCGGTACCAGCCCTTCACCATGCCGTAGATCGTGAGCTTCGTGTTCCGGTCCAGCCGGCCGAGGCTCTCCGTCCGCGTCGAGTTGCCCCTGCGGATGTTGACCGCCGCGGCGTTCACAAACCCGCTCGCCAGCGGCGTATCGGAGGCGACCGTCACATAGTCCGAGTGGATATACCCGGTCTGCCCCGTCGCGTCCACGCGAACCGCGTACCATTCGCCGGAAAGCCCGCTCACGGTGAGGGCGGTTTTGTCCTTGAGCCGCGCGATGCTCTCGCTCGAGGAGGATGCGCTTTGGCGGAGGTTGACGTCGCTCCCCTTGACAAAGGCCGCCGCGGCCGCGCTCCCCGGCGCCGTCGGGCCGGGCGTCTCCGGATCGGCGGATGCGTTCTCGGGCAGCGTGTAGGCATAGCCGGAGAGCGTCGCGCCGCCGTAGTAGTAGGCGAGGATCTCGCGGTAGGTCCTGCCCTCGGCCGCCATCTGCTGTGCGCCGCGCTGGCTCAGGCCGACGCCGTGGCCGTAGCGCGCATGCAGGAGCTGGAAGCCGCCCTCCGCCGGCACGGCATAATAGATGCGCAGGTTCGTCTTTTCAAACATGCCCGCCGCCTGCATGGCGGAGAACGGGATCGTAAACGTCACCGGCACCTCGGCGCTCGTGCCGAGCGTATCGGCCAGCGTGATCTCCGGCGTTGCCGTCGGTTCGGGCGTCGGGTCGGCAGTCGGCCCGGCCGTGGGTTCGGCGGTCGGCCCCGCCGTGGGGTCCGCCGTGGATTCGCCCGCGGGCGCTGCCGAAGATTCCGGCGTCGGTTCCGCGGTCGGCTCGGGCGTCGGTTCGGGCGTCGGCTCGGGCGTTGGCGTTGGCGTCGGTGTCGGCGTGGGCGTGGGCGTCGGTGTCGGCGTGGGCGTGGGCGTTGCCGGCGGATTGTCCGGGTCCGCCTGCACCGCTACGACGGCGGTAAACACCGCCGCGGTGTGGTCAATCCCCGCCATGCTGCCGTTCTCATCGACGGACACGACGTTCGTAATGCGCAGCATCCTGTCGAACAGGTACCCCTCGGGGATCGTCTCCGGCAGCTCGAGCGCCGCGGTCAGCGCATCGGTCACGAGCGCATAGAGCGCGGCATTTGTCACGTTCTTCTCCGTAAATTCGGTGGGCACGAACAGCGTCTCGCGCGG
>JAQXRK010000125.1 GCA_029218485.1 bacterium
CGCCGCCGCAATCTCCCCCATCGGGCTTTTCCTGTACGAGTTCTGGGCGAACACGCGAAACCCGGCGTTGATGATCGCCTGCTGCTTCTCCTCCGGCAGAGAAAAGAACCGGTCGTTCATGGCGCACCTCCGTTAACCGCAACGGTCAATACCCATATCATGCACCCGTTGACCGTTTTTGAGAAGCCCCCCATGAAAAACTTTTGGAAAGGATAAACTTCTGGAAAACCGGCGCCGCGCGGGTAGCGCCGCCCCCTCGGCTATCCGGGCGCATGACCCCGGCAACGCATCGATAGACGCTACCGGTATGCCGGGCTAAGCTGCCAAGCGCATGACCCCGGCAACGGATCGACAGACGCAACCGGTATACCGGGCTAAGCCGCCGTCCGGGCGCACGCCTCTCCGGCAACAGCGCCCCTGCGCCATGCGCACCGCAGGCGCGCTCCGCAAAAAAATCCTCCGTAGGATCGTCGCCATACGGAGGATTCCCTGTTTTATACGGATACCGGCCATGGATGCCGGAGCGGTTTGTCCGATCAAATCTCTGTTGTGCCCCATGGCTGACCGCCGCGCCCGGCGAAAAAGGCAGAGCGAAACGGACTTTCCCGCAGTGTCGCAGAGCATCGCGCTCATACTGCGCAACATCCCGGAGCGCCGCGCTGCCGCGCCCTGAGAGAAACGGAGCATCTCACCCGCTGCGATTAACGCCGCAGAACATCGCCCAGCGCCGCTACGCCCAGTCGTCGACCGGCTCGAGCATCATGCGCTCCATAAACGCATCGGTAAAGCGCGGGCTTGTTGCAAGGTTCCGGCAGACCGCGCGATCGCTGATCGCGCCGAGCGCTCCTTCCGCTTCCCGGTCCAGCAGCAGCAGCGACGCGCCGCTGAGCGCAGCGTTGCCGAGGATCACCGTCCGCTTTGCCAGCGCGGTCGGGATCAGGCCGATCGCGGCGGCGCTCTCGAGCGGCAGGTGCCGACCGAAGCCGCCCGCGATGTACAGCGTTTCGATCTGCCCGAGCGAAACGCCCGCCTCCTGCGACAGCGCCTGCATGCCCGCGGCAATGGCCGCCTTGGCAAGCTGCAGCTGCCGGATATCGCGCGGCGTGAGCGCCACGGTCGGTGTGAGCAGCAGCGCGTCCTCCTCCGCAGCGCCGGTTTCGTCGATGCCGCCGCTTTCGAGCAGTGCCGCGGCCGCGTCGATCAGGCCGGAGCCGCAGACCGAGCGGGCCTCCCCGTCCCCGATCACATGCACCGCCAGCCCGCCGCCGGCATACGTCACCCGGTCGATCGCGCCCTCCACGCTGGCCGATCCGCAGCTGATGCCGCCGCCCTCAAAGGCCGGTCCGGCCGCCGTTGCGCAGCAGTACAGCGTTCCGTTGTGCCAGAGCGCGATCTCGCCGTTCGTACCGAGGTCGATGAGCATCGAGGTTGCATGGGTCGCCGTCATGCCGCTCGCGAGCACGGCGCAGGCCACGTCCGCGCCGACGAACGCGCCGAGGCACGGCGGGTAGTACACCCCCTGCTCCTCCATGCCGAACAGGCAATCCGCCTCGAACGGCGCGGCGGACAGCGCCTTCGGGTTGCGCCCCGTGAACAGATACAGCATGGTCGTGTTCCCGGTGACCACGCGCGCGCCGACCTGCTCCGGGGAAATGCCGCACTGCCCGCAGGCGGCGGACAGCAGCTCATCCGCGAGCGAGCGGATCATGCGCTGCAGCACCGCCCCGTGGCCCGACAGCGCCGCCTCCATGCGGCCGATCACATCCGCCGCGAGCGCGGCCTGCGGGTTCGCCGCGGCCAGCGTGCAGAGCGTCCGGTTCTCCGCAAGGTCGATGAGCCTGAGCGCGACGGTCGTCGTACCGATGTCGAGCGCCGCGCCGTACCGCCCCGCAGCGGGCCGGTGCACATAGGGCGGCATCACACCCCCGGTTTCGATGCCCTGCAGCCGGCGCCCGCCCGTGAGATATACGGCTGCGTCGCCGCAAACCCTTGTCCGGCACGCCAAACACGCGCCGCCCTCCGGCGGCGGCTCCAGCATGCCCTCCGCGGCAACGCTGCATTTTCCGCATACGCCCGCGCCGCCGCAGACGAGCTGCGGCGCGCCGTCGAGGCCGGCCAGCAGGTCGGAAAGCCGCGGCTCTCCCTCAAATGCAATGGTTCTGGTATCGCCGTTTGGCAGCCAGACCGTCAAATTGGCCATATCGTTCACCCGTTCCGTCCCGCGCCGGCCACAAGCCGGCCGGGCGCATAAACAAAGGCCTCCCCGGCACAGCCGGTCGGGGCGGCACAAACAAGAGCATTCCCCGGCACAGCCGGCCGGGGCGGCACAAACAAGAGCATTCCCCGGCACAGCCGGCCGGGGCAGCATAAACAGGGGCGTTTCCCGGCACGGGCCTGCGCCCTGCGCCGGGCGCAGCCGGTCAGACCGTCTGCGCGTTGAACGCGTCGATCGCGTCAAAGAAAGCCCGGATATTCTCCCACTTGGCATGCGGCGGGATGTCGCAGCCGGAGGAGAGCAGGAAGTTCTTCTCCGCACCGCAGGCGCCGAGGAGCGCGAGCGTCCTGTCCCGGATGCTCTCCGGCGTGCCGGCAGCGAACTGCCCGGCCGGATCGATGTTGCCCATGCAGAGCATGTCCTTCGGCGCGCGGTTGAGGATGTCGCGCATATCGACCGAATTGCCGAAGTGGTAGGCCGCGGCGCCGATCGCGTGGAGCTGCTGCAGCATGCCCGGCACGGTGTTGCCGCAGTTGTGGTAGAACACCGCAAAGCTGTCCGTCTGCACGGCGTCCACGATCCGCTTGACGTACCTGCACGAAAACTCTTCGCTCATCTCGGGGGACAGCACGCCCGCCAGCGGCTCCGCGATCACCACGCCGTCCGCACCGGCGGCCCGGAAGGCGAGGCAGTAGTTGGTGATGAATGTCGTGGCCTTCTCCAGCACGAGATGCACCGTCTCCGGCTCGTCATAGCACAGGTACATGATCTCCGTCACGTCACAGAGCCGCCCCGCAAGCGAATACGGGCCGATTGCGCCCGCGAGGACGGGCCGGTCGGTCACGAGCTGCTTTGCAAGGCGGATGGCCTCGACGCAGAGCCCCGTGCGCCCCGCGCCAACCTCGGGCACGCGCAGCGCTTCGGCGTCCTCCTGCGTTTCCACGCATTTGCCCGTGATCGTGGGGACCTCGTTGTCCGAAAAACAGGCGGTCGCGCCGAACGCCTGCGCCTCCACCGAAAGATCCATCAGGCTCACGCACGCCGCAGTCGGGGTCTCCCGCGCGACCGTGGCCATGGCCTCGGCCTGCAGCGACGCGCTCTCCACCAGTTCGCGCACATGGACGCCCATGCGCTGCGTTGCCGGGAAGGAGAGGATGGGCAGCGCGCGCTTCTCCTTCGCTCCGGCCAGACTCCAGAGATATTCGCTCGTCTTCATGCCGCTCATCCCTTTACTTGCACAGCTCGGCCGCCGCATCCGCCGCCGTGGCCGCATCGGGCGTGTACACATCCGCGCCGATCTGGTCGCAGAACGCCTGCGTGACGGGCGCGCCGCCGATCATGATGGACACCTTGTCGCGGATGCCGGCCTCTTCCGCCGCCTTGACCACATCGCCGATGGCGCTCATGGTCGTCGTGAGCAGCGCGCTGCAGCAGATCACGCCGCAGTCCTGCTCGACCGCCGTGCGGATGAAGGTCTCCGGCGCGACGTCCGTACCGAGATCGATCACTTCGAGGCCCTTGCCCTCCATCATCAGCTTCACGAGGTTCTTTCCGATGTCGTGCAGATCGCCCTTGACGGTACCGATGCAAACCCGGCCCTTCGCCTGCACGCCGCTCTCCTGCAAATGGGGCTTGAGCACCTGTACGCCCATGTTCATCGCGCGGGCCGCCACCAGCACCTCGGGGACGAACACCTCGTTGTTCTTGAACTTCACGCCGATCACGCCCATGCCGCTGAGCAGCCCCTCTTCGAGAATCTGCTTGGCCGGGATACCCTCATCGATCGCCTGCTGTACCAGCTCCTTGACCAGCTTGGCTTTGCCGCGCTGCAACTGTTCCGAAATCTCCTGCAAGACTGCCACGTTTCATTCCTCCATCGGTTTGATGGCTTCAGTATAGCCAAACCGGCGCCGCGGCGGATAGTAAAAACGTGCGCTGTTTTGATAAAAGCGCAAAATAGTACAAAAATTCAGAAGTGCAAAATAATACAAAAAAGATCTGCGCCGCCCCGAAAGCGCGGCGCGCTCACCGCGTTTCGGGCGGCACGAACTCATATGCCGCGCGGCCGCTGCAGAGGTTCAGCACCGGCCTGCCCAGGTCAAAGAGGCGAACGCGGACCGCTGCGTTGCCGCATTCCGAATAAACCGTGTGCTCTGCTCTTCCATGCCCATAGTATGGGCCGTTTTGGGGGAACCATGTGCAAATACAAGAGCGCCCCAGAAACCCGGCGGAGGGGCTGCTACTGGTCGCAAGGAAGAACGGAATGTGCAAATGCAAAGAGCGCCCCACAAATCCGGAGCGCCCGATCACAAAACCTATTTGTACCCTGTACACGCCCGCATCCACCCGGCCGCGCTTCCCGGCGCATCGCAGCGCGGGCGTTTGACGGGCATCCATCGCCCGCCGGGTACTCATCCATTGGCCGGCGGTTCATCTGCCGCTCTGCCGCCGTGCGGATTCGATGGCGTGCGCCCGCATAACGGCATCCGCCGGGTGCTCACCCATTGGCCGGCGGTTCACCTGCCGCTCTGCTGCCGTGCGGATTCGATGGCGCGCGCCCGCATAACGGCATCCGTCGGGTTTTCCCCCATTGGCCGGCGGTTCAACTGCCGGTCTGCCGCCGTGCGGATTCGATGGCGCGCGCCGCCACGGCCGCGAGCGGTTCGCCCGTCCGGGCCGCAATGCGCGCTGCGTCGTCGTACTCGACCTTCCCTCGCTCCACACCATAGCCCTCCGCGCGCTTGATGCGCACCGGTCCGTCCGGCGTTTCGACGGATACGACCTCGCGCCGGAGCGTGTACCGCTGCTGGAGCGTCTCGCGCACGCCGAGCGTGGTCGTGTGCAGAAACAGCGCCCTGATGACGCGCCCGCGGTCCTCCGGCGCGGCGAGGCAGGTCAGCAGCACGCCGGGTCGGTTTTTCTTCATGCCGATCGGCGTGGTATAGACGTCGAGCGCGCCCGCCTCAAACAGCCGCTCCATCGCAAAGCCGATGGCCTCCGGCGTCATGTCGTCGAGATTGCAGCACAGCTCCGCCACCCGGCCGTCCGGCTCGTCCGGGCCGCCCGCCGCGCCCTCCTCCTGCTCGCCGAGCAGCGCGCGCACGCAGTTGGCCGCCTCAAAATCCTTCTTGCCCATGCCGCAACCGACCCGCAGTACGCGCATCGGGGGCATGGGGCCGAACGCCTGCGCAAAGTGTTTGAGCAGCGCCGCGCCGGTCGGCGTGCACAGCTCGCCGCGGATCGCGCCGCCGTAGACCGGCACGCCGGTCAGGATGTGCGCCGTCGCGGGCGCGGGCACCGGCAGCAGGCCGTGCGCGCAGCGCACCTCGCCGCAGCCGACATGCACCGGCGAAGCGAGCACGCGGTCAACGCCCAGCTCGCTGAGGAGCAGGCACACGCCCACCACATCCGCCACGGCGTCCAGCGCGCCGACCTCATGAAAATGGATCTCGGTCACGGGCTCGCCGTGCACATGGCTCTCCGCCCCGGCGATGAGGCCATAGACGGCCTGTGCATCCGCGCGCACCCGCTCGGGCAGCGGCAGGCCGTCGATCAGGCGCGAGATATCGGCAAGCCCCCTCGCGGGGTGGTGATGGTGGTGCGCGGCAGGCGCTGGCTCGTCCTCCTCCGCGCCGAACACGGTCACCGAAACGTGCGTGCCCAGCACGCCGCATTTTTTCGCGCTCTGCGCCTCCACCCGCACGCCGGGCAGGCCGAGCGCGTTCATGCGCCCAAGAAAGCCCTCCGGATCGGGATGGAGTTCGAGCAGCGCCGCCATGAGCATATCGCCCGCCGCGCCCATGTTGCATTCCAGATAGAGTGTTTTCATGCCTTGTTCTCCGTCAGATGGTTGATGAGGCTCGCCTGATAGCCCGCGCCGAAGCCGTTGTCGATGTTGACGACGCTCACGCCGCTGGCGCACGAGTTGAGCATGGACAGCAGCGCGGCCACGCCGCCGAACGACGCGCCGTAGCCGACGCTCGTCGGCACCGCGATCACCGGGCAGTCGGCCAGCCCGCCGAGCACGCTCGCAAGCGCCCCCTCCATGCCCGCAATCGCAACGATCACCCGCGCGCTCATGATCTCGTCGAGGTGCGAGAGCAGCCGGTGCAGGCCGGACACGCCCACGTCGTACAGCCGCACGACCTCGTTGCCGAGCGCCTCGGCGGTCAGCGCCGCCTCCTCGGCCACGTACAGGTCGCTCGTGCCGCCGGTCGCGATGACGATCTTGCCGTGCGCGTCCGGCGCGGGGATCGCGCCCACGATGCCGATGCGGCCCGTTTCATGATAGGTAAACCCGGCAAGGCGCGGCGCAAGCGCGTCCGCGGCCTCCCGCGAAAGCCGGGTGATCAGGATGCAGCTTTCGCCCTCCTGCCGCATGGCGGTCACGATGGCCTCGATCTGCGCCGGCGTTTTGCCCGCGCCGAAGACGACCTCCGCAACGCCCTGCCGAAGCCCCCGGTGGTGGTCGATCTTGGCAAACCCGAGTTCCTCAAACGGTGCGCTCCTGAGCGAGAGGATCGCTTCGTCCACGCTCGTTTCGCCGGCGGCGACCCGCGTCAGGAGGCTGCGAATCTGCTGTTGGTTCATGTCATTCCCTCTCCTTTAAGTCCAGCAATACGGTTGCAAAATACGGTTCGATGGCGGCGCGCACCGCGGCCACCTCCTCCGCCGCGCGGCAAAGCTGCGCTTTGGGGAGCTGTATCCGCGCCGCGCCATGGAACACGCGCACGCGCAGATCGGAAAAGCCGAGCGAAAACAGCGCCTGCTCCGCCCGCTCGATGCGGCCGAGCAGCTCCGCTTCGAGCGCCTGACCGGCCGGGACGCGCGTGGCCAGGCAGGCATAGGCGGGCTTGTCGGCGGTAAACAGCCCCGCCTCGCGCGAAAGCCGCCGGATCTCGGGCTTTGTCAGGCCGCACTCCCGCAGCGGCGAGCGCACCGACAGTTCGGCGAGCGCCCGCATGCCGGGCCGGTCGCCCGCATCGTCGGAGGCGTTCGTGCCGTCGATCAAAAGCGAAAGCCCATCGGCCTCTGCGCGCTTAGCGAGGGCGCCGAACAGCAGCTTCTTGCAGTGATAGCAGCGATCCGCCGGGTTTTGCCGCACCGCCTCGCAGGCGAGCACATCCAGCTCGATCACCGTGAGCGCCGCGCCGAGCGCGTCGCACAGCCGCCTCGCGTCGTCCAGCTCAAACGCGGGCTGAAACGCCGTTTTGATAAAGTACGGATGGATATCCGCCCCCGCCTTCCGGCCCGCGTACAGCAGATAGGCCGAGTCCACGCCGCCGGACAGGCCGAGCGCGGCGCGCGGATGGCGGTCAAAGAATTCCTGCAGTGTCACAGCGTTCTCCCTCCTCATTCCAGCGTTCCTTTCGGTTTGCCAGCCATGCAAAGCACGGCCATTCCGCATCCCTTTGCAGCACCCGCTCCCGGAGCGCACCGGATCGCGCGCGTTCGCCCGCGCGCAGCAGCAGTGCGGCGGCGCCGTAGGCGAGGATCGAAAAGTCCATGTCGCTCGCCTCGTCCCCGAGCGCGCCGAGCAGCGTCTCCATCGGTATTACGCCCGCCATGGCCGCGGCCGCGCGCGCATAGGCGGCGTGGTGTCCGACGTCCATATCCGTTCGGTAGTGCGGCAGCAGGGCGGACTGCCCGCCCAGCCGCATGGCTGCCAGCGCCTCCCAGTAGATGGCCGCAACGCCCAGCTCCTCACCGGCCGCGGCAAAGCAGCGGACAAACCAGCCCTGCGCGGCGGCATGGTCGTTCTGCAGGTAACAGCAAAGCCCGAGCCGGTAGGTCACATCCGGCGTTTCCCCGGCAAGCGCCATGCAGCGGAGAAAATCCGCCTTCGCCTCGTCAAGCCGCAGCAGCGTCAGCCGCCTTCCCGCGCACCGGCGGAGCGGCTCCGGCGCATCCGGCCGTAGCGCCATGGCCTTTCGGGCCGCCGCCAGCGCCTCCCGGTAGCGCATCTGCCGCGCAAGCGCGTCGCCGAGCGCGAGCAGGGCGTCGTAGCCGTCGCCTCCCCGGCAGGCCCGAACCGCCTGTGAATCCGCTATTGCCTCGCGCGGGCACGGGCCGTCCGGGTCGCCCAGCAGCTCGTCCTGCCAGCGGGCGCGCACATCCGAAAAGTACGCTTCCATCAGAGAATTCTCCGGTATTCGGAAAAGCAGTCCTCGCAGACCGGCTCGCCATCCTGCAAGCGCATGTGGTTCTCCGCCGCCGGCTCGCCGCACCGGCTGCAAACGCACGTTTGGAAGATGCGCGAGCCCTCCGGCAGCCGGTCAACGGTGGGCTTGACGTCGAACATATCGTGGTAGTCGCCGTTCATGAGCCAGTCGCGCCGCTCATCCCGCGTCTTCTCCGGCGTGCGGCGCAGCACGAGCCGCACGGAACGGCCGCTCCTGCGGTCAAAAAAGCTGAACGCCTGCTTGCCGCGCAGCTTCAGCAGCAGATTGCCCTTGCCGACCGAGCAGCCGAGCAGGCTCTGCACCGCGTCCACGCCGCAGGCGTCGTTCTCCGCGATGCACACGAGCTCCTCATCCCCCGCGCGCTCGGCAACGCCGAGCAGCTCCATCGCATACAGGCTCGCCTGATAGCCGATGGCAAGCCCGCCGCACGCATGGCCGTGAAAGGCCACGCACCGGTCCCACATCGCCCTGTCCGAATCCTTCATCGCCGGTACCTCCCCGTTTCTTTCCGCTTCAATCCGCATAGCTTTGACCGCCCGCGACGGCCTCGCTCCTGCCCTCAAAATACTGGTTCACGCAGTAAAACGCGATCACAACGAGCGCGATGCACACGCCCGGGCTCACGAGCCAGTGGTATGCGCCGCGCGTAAAGCCGCCGCCCCGGTACGCGAGGTGGATCATGCGCCCCCATGTCACGGCCGTCGGGTCGCCCATGCCGAGGAAGCTCAGCGTCGCCTCGAGCATGATGCAGTGCGCCACGCTCATGATATAGCGCGAGAGAACGACCTCGTACAGGTTCGGCAGCACATGCCTTAGCACGATCCTCCGCTGCGGCACGCCGAGGATGCAGAGCGATTCGACGAACGGCGCCTGCCTGAGCTGCATGGCCCTTGCGCGCACGGTGCGCGCCGTGCCGCACCAGCCGAGCAACGCGATGATCAAAACGATGCTGCGCATGCCCGACCCGGCAAACGACGCCACCACGATGGCCATCGGCAGCATCGGGATCATCAGAAACACCTGGATCAGCCCGCCGAACAGCGCGCCGCCCCAGCCGGGCAGCCAGCCCGCCGCAAGGCCCGCCGCCGTGCCGACGACGAGCGAGATCAGCGCCGCCGCAACGCCCGCGAACAGCGTCGTGCCCGTGGCGTAGATCAGCTCCGTGAGCACATCGTAGCCCAGATCGTTCGTGCCGAGCGGGTGCGCGGGGCACGGGTCGAGCCACGGCGTATCCATCTCCTTGGGCCCGTACGGCGCGATCGCCGCCGGAAACAGCGCGCACGCGGCAAACCCGGCGAGGATCAGCACGCCGAAGACCAGCAGCGCCCGGTTACGCCTCATGCGCCCTGCACCTCACTTTCGGATCGAGCAGCACGCACACGAGGTCCGTGACGAGGTTGGCCGCCACCACGACCAGCGCGCTCACGAACAGGCACCCCTGCAGAACGGGGTAATCCCGCGCGGTGATGGCCGCCGACAGGAGCGACCCCATGCCCTTGATGGAAAAGATCGTCTCGATGACCAGCGAGCCGGACACGAGGAACCCCACGTTCAGGCCCACCATCGCGATAAACGGCTGGCAGATATTGGGCAGGATGTGGCAGAACGCAATCCGGGCGTCCGACAGGCCGCGGCTCTTTGCAAACAGCACGTATTTTTCCTTCCGCTGCCTTGCCACCGTGCCGCACACCATCAGGTACTTGCCCGGCACCGCGCCGATCACGAGCGTCGCCACGGGCAGGATCAGGTGCAGCACCCGGTCGCCGAGCGCGGCGAGCGGCCCATCCGGCACGCGGAGCGACGCGAGCTGCCCCATCGGCAGCCAGCCGAGGCGGAACGAAAACAGCAGGATCAGCAGCAGAGCGAGCAGGAACGCGGGGATCGCGTCGCACACGATCTGCACCGCCGTGACCGCGCTCTCGGCCGCGCTGCCGCGCTTCATGCCCATCAGGCAGCCCAGCACGAGCGCAATGCCGGCGCTGAGTACGACGGCCGGCACGGCGATGGCCAGCGTGGCGGGCAGCCGCTCCCGGATCAGGCGGCCCACCGGCGCGTTGTGGTGGTAGGAGTAGCCGAGATCGCCCGTGACAATGCCGAAAAGATAGTCGCCGAACTGCTCCAGAAGCGGGCGGTCCGCGCCGGTCTTTTCGAGATAATACGCGTATTCGGCTTCCGAAACCTGCGCCTCGTCCATCCCCACCAGCATGAGCACGGTGTCGCCCGGCATGAGCCGCGGCAGAGCAAAGTTGAACACCACGATCAGCAGCAGGCAGGCGAGGGAGGTCAGCAATCCCTTCTTCATCGTTCCCCGTCGCGGGCGCCGGCAAAGCGCCCCCGCATCCGTTCTCCGTCAGCCGCATCCACGTCTGCGCGTTCAGAATGCCGAACGTGCCGTCGACGACAAACCCGTCGAAGCGGCTCTGGTATGCCTGCACATGCGCGTCCCAGAACAGCGCGATGGCCGGCAGCGTCTCCGCATAGTAATTCTGGATCTCCCCGGCAACGGCCCGATACGCGTCCATATCGGCCGCATCGTCCGCCCGGTCGAGCAGCGCCCGGTACGCCGGGTCATACACCTGCCCATAGCCCATCGGGTATTCGCCCCAGAGATACAGCGAGGAGAGCCCCTGCTGCATGGACATGCCGTATGGCGTGAGCCCGGTGATCACGGCGCTCTGTGCGCGCTCCTTCTCGGTCAGCTCGCGGAAGTCCGCAACCTCGCGCACATCGAGCGTGATCTCGATGCCCACCTCGGCGAGGTTGTTCTTCACCAGCTCCGCATAGCGCTGGTGCGCCGGCTTGTCGCCGCGCAGCATGACGGGGATGGAGAGCCTTGCCCCATTGTATTCGAGCACGCCGTCGCCGTCAAGGTCGGTGCAGCCGGCCTGTGCGAGCAGGCGCCGGGCCTCGTCCACATCGCGCTCGAGCACCGGCGTTTCCACATAGCCGTAGCTGCCCTCGGGCACGAAGCCCGCGCGCGAGGCGACCGCGTAGGGGGAGCCGAAGGTCGTGCGGAAGGCCGCGTAGTCGATGGCCTTCGCGATCGCCTTGCGGATGGCCGCGTTGGTCAAGGGCTCCCTGCTGTTGTTGAAGATCAGCACCGCGCTGTTGGCCGTGTTGGCCACGGGCAGGAGCGTCAGGTTCGGGCATGCGGCCAGGTCGGAGATCACCGCCGCGCTCACGCCGCCCGAATACTTGTACACCATGTCGATCTGGCCGGCCTTGAGCGCCATGTACATGGTGTCCTCGCTGTCAAAGAGCTGGAGCAGCACGTGCTCGGCCGCCGGCCTGCCGTCCGGGTACGCCGCATACGCGGCAAACTCCACCACGCCCGCAGCCGCGTCGAACCGCACATAGCGGTACGGCCCGCAGCCGATGTTCGCCCGCTCGTTTTCAACGGTGGTATAGTCGGCAACGCCGTCGTAGATGTGCTTTGGCAGGATGCGCAGCGTCGTCAGCGAGGCGAGCAGGCGCGGGTTCGGCGCATCCAGTTCCAGCTCGATCGTCCTTTCGCCGGTCACGCGGATCGCCGCGTAGGCATCGGCATAGCCGCCGCCCAGCTGCGCGTCCAGATACTCGAGCGTGAAGCGGATATCCTCCGCCGTCACCGGCTCGCCGTCGTGCCAGGTCATGCCCTCGCGCACGGTCAGCGTCCAGATGCGGCTGTCCCCGGTCGCGTAGTCGCAAAGCAGCGGCCTGTACTCGCCGCTCTCGTCGATCCAGACCGGCGCGAGCTGGCTGAGCGTGCCGGAGATCACGTCAAAGTTGTACTCGCTGCGGTTGGCCGACAGGACCTCCATCGTCGTGCCGATGATCACGGTATCGATGGTTTTCTCCGGCTCGGGCGTGGCTTGTGCCGCAGGCTCGGCCGTGGGTTCTGTCAGAGAGGCCGTCCCGGAAGCCGTCGCCTGCGTGGGCGCCGCGTTTGCCGCACCCGCGGCGCAGCCGGCCACGCTCAGCGCGAGCAGCAGGATGAGAAGGCCCGAAAGCGCTTTTTTCATCGTTTGTATCCTCCCGTTTTCGATACTCCGTTGGTGGTAAAGGGATTCGTTCCGCGTCACCGGTGTGCCGGTTCGGCCGTTTTTTTGCCGGCGAGGGAGGCGTCCCCCTCCAGCCGGCCGTCCCGCAGCGCGTATACGCGGTCGGAGATCGCGTCGACCAGCGGCCGGTCGTGCGAAATGTGCAGGACCGAAACGCCGTCCTGCCTGGCAAGATCCTGCAGCAGCCGCGCGATCTGCGCCTGCGCCGTCACATCGAGCATGGAGGTGGCCTCGTCCGCGATGAGCAGCCTTGGCTGCACGCCGAGGC
>JAQXRK010000126.1 GCA_029218485.1 bacterium
GCGGGAAACAGTTCCGGCGCTTCGCCCCATCCTTTGCGCTACGGCTTTGAATGTTCCGTATTTTTGATAGAGCTTCCACATCAGTTCTTTTTCCACTTGCGTGACACGCGTTGACATTACTTTGTTGCCGCGCTTTTAGCGGCTTCTTCTTCCAAAATCCTCTTTGCTTCCTCTGGGGTCATTGTTTTCTTCGATCTGGAAGTCTTTGCATTAGTCTGGGTCAACAGGCGGTTGTCGGTATCGGCCATAGCTGTTTCGTAAGAATGTTTGATACGGTCAAGGGCTTTTACTGGCTCTGCACCATACTTTTGCAGCTTCTCGTTTTCCTCGGCAATCTTTTTGAAGAAGTTGTCGGGAATAATGATAATGTCTCTATCAAGGTCGATAGTCACACGCATTTGCAATTCCTCCTAAAAAAAGAAAAATGTACGAATTTGGCGAAATCACCAATTCTTTGTAAAATCTATCATATATATATATATATATATATATATTGTCAAGAGTTTTGCGGAAATTTGTTGTAAATAACTGAAATACAGTAAAACAATCCTAAATCAAGTGAAACTCTGCCCTTCTAACAATAATTCTATTGAAATTTGATGAAATTCGATTAATTTTACTCGCATTTGCTGAATTTCAGCGATTTTCATTGGAACGGTGACGGTGAAAGCAAAAATCCGCTTCGTGAGAGTATTGACCTCACATTTCCGCCGCCGCGCCTCGTATTTTTTTGTTTCCCGAATATACCCCCGCCACCCGGTTATGCTATTAGGCTTGCCGTGTGGCGGTCTTTTTTGATTTTTCTAAAAATTTTTGGTATAATATATATACAAAGTAAAGGAAAAATAAAGAAATTCCCGCACTTTTGAATACTAAAAATTATAATAAAGGAGTATGTTTATGGCATATAATCGACGCGAAGAAGATATGTTCCGCTATTTCATCAGCGGATTAGACCAAAAGATGCAAGCCCAGTTGAGTTTGATGTTTGCACACAACAAAATTATGGCGGGGGAAGAACACCGCCGCGAAATGGAGCAAATGAAAAGAGAAATTACCGAAGATGTATTATCCCGCATCAGCGTCCGTTTAGAGGATGAAGCATTGAAGCAGTTGCGTGATATGCTGAACAGCCTCGGGCAGTAAGGAGGAAAGATTATGCCTCCAATTACTTTCCCCAATCAAAGAATGGTGCGTGTCCATAGAGAAGCCGCAAAGTCCGATTTCCTCGGTATCAAAAACGAAAACTGGCAAGCCGCGTCCCGTGATCTCGGTGCTCATGCCTTGCAGTTGTATCTATATCTCGCATCCAACGCAAACAATTATACTGTCGCTCTGTCCCCTGTGGCGGTCAGACAGGCTATTGGAATGGCTCGCTCTACATACCATGACCAGTTCCATAAACTTGTCGATAGGGGCTATTTAGTGCCATCCAACGGCAATACCTTTGAGTTCTACGAAGTCCCACAAGCCGCCACGCAGACGCAAAAAGAAGTGTCGGCAAACGGATTGGATTTTGAAGAAAATCCGTGCCGCGACGAACAGGGAGGCTCTTGCGGTCAATCTGTATTGCCAGAGGATATAGAAATAAATAATAACAATTCCATAGATAATTCGGGAATAAATAATGCGAATAATCCAGAAGTGAAAGAAACAATCCGCAAGCCAGAAGTAAAGGAAATCGTAATATCCAGACCAGTAGCACGGGGTAAGGAAAGACCCAAACCCATCCAAAAGGCAGAGTTCGTATTCTAATGGCAACCTATGAAGATAATGCGTATAACTGGCTGAAACGCAAAGGGCTTGGGAATGACCATCTATATGTTTTCGTAGAAGTACCGGACAACGCATCGGGCCTCAAGATCAGACCGTTGGAGCGGCACTTCGGGCAGGCTCGTACGACATGATCTGGATACCCAATTCAGACATTGCAGATTTCATGATGCGCGCCGATGGCAGCGAAGCCAAAATGTGTGGCTACGGCATCCGCTGTGTTGGGAAATCTGTCATGACAAAGGTTATACAGATAAAACGCATCTGACCATTGAAATCCTGTCCGGTATTCGTAAGCTTCTTCTGATGGTGAAATCCGGAAACGTACAGGCTGTATCGGTAAATATGGGAATAGCCGTCTGCGAAACACCTATGCCATTGACGGTTGCGATAGGGATATGGGTAGGAATCCCCGTCAAAGGAAAACCCCGGAATTGTAACAATTCCGGGGTTTTGGATGCTTTTGCGATGAAGAAGTACAGTTTAGCGCTTGCTGAACTGCGGCGCGCGGCGGGCTGCATGCAGACCGTACTTTTTGCGCTCCTTCATTCTCGGATCGCGGGTCAGGAAACCGGCCTTCTTGAGAACGCCGCGCAGCTCCGGATCGGCAACGATCAGCGCACGGGAAACGCCGTGGCGGATTGCGCCGGCCTGTCCGGTGGTGCCGCCGCCGTAAACGTTGACGTTGACGTCAAACTTGGACAGCGTGCCGGTCAGGTTCAGGGGAGCGCGGACGATCATCTTCAGCGTTTCGAGACCGAAGTAGTCGTCGATATCACGCTTGTTGATCGTGATCTTGCCGGTGCCGGGGAGCAAGCGAACGCGAGCAACGGACTTTTTCCGTCTGCCGGTGCCAAGATACTGGGTGATAGCCATGTTCGTTTCCTCCTCTTTTACTTGAGCACGAGCGTTTCGGGCTTCTGCGCGGCGTTGTTATGCGTCGGGCCGGCATAAATGCGGACCTTCTTGAGCATCTGACGGCCGAGCGGGCCCTTCGGCATCATGCGGCGAATGGACTCGTAAACAGCAAATTCCGGCTTCGTCTCGAGCAGATGGCGGTAGGTGACTTCCTTCAGTCCGCCCGGATAACCGGTGTGGTGGTAATACTTCTTCTGATCAAGCTTCCGGCCGGTCATGCGGACCTTGGCAGCGTTGACGATGATGACGTGGTCGCCCGTATCGACATGGGGCGTATATGTGGGCTTATGCTTACCTCTGAGAATGGCTGCTACCTGCGACGAGAGACGACCAAGGATCATGTCTTCCGCGTCGACAACGTACCAGTTGCGCTCAACGGTTTCGCCTTTGGCCATATAGGTTTTCATGGCGATTCCTCCAAATAAAATATTCATCAAATCGGCAGCCAATCAAGTCGGTCACGAACGGGGCTGTGAACGCAATCCACCGGATGGCACACCGAACAGTTTATCAAAGAGGTTTCTTCCTGTCAATCCCTATTTGTGGGAAAAAGTTGATATTTTGCCGCAATCGGAGCGGAATCAGCCATGCATATGCGGAACGCTCGACCGGATGTGGTCAAATGCCGCACCGTCATAGCCAAGCGCCCGGGAAATATCGCGCGCGGCGGCCAGCGCCAGCTCCGTCGCCCGTACAAACTCCGGCGAGCCGATGCGGTGGAACATGCTCACGATGGCGAAGGAGTAGCAGACATTGCCCTTGCTGTCATAGATGGGCGCGGCGACGGACGAGAGGCCGACATGGAATTCGCTGTTATCCACGGCATACCCTTGCGCGCGGATGCGCTCCAGCTCGGGCTCCAGCTCCTCAAACGTGCGCAGCGTCGTGGGGGTATATGCCTGCATGCCGTGCTCGGCCAGAATGCGCCGGACCTCGTTTTTCGGCAGATAGGCGAGCATGATCTTGCCCTGCACCGTGCAGTGGGCCGGCAGCTTTGCGCCGACGCGGGAGACGACGTGGAAGGCGCTGGTGGATTCAATGAAGGAGAGGATCAGCGCTTCGCCCTGCGTGAGCAGCGCCAGGCTGATGGACTCGTTGGTCTCGGTCGATACGGCCTGCATGTATGGCTTTGCAATGGCGGTGATATTGCGC
This sequence comes from bacterium, assembly GCA_029218485.1. Taxonomy (GTDB): domain Bacteria; phylum Bacillota; class Clostridia; order Christensenellales; family CAG-138; genus Aphodomorpha. Next base: position 3,844 of record JAQXRK010000126.1, read on the forward strand.
GTGCATCCGGCGGAGCAGCCGAGCTCAAACAGCTTCAGACCCAGCGCGTAGCGCCCGTCCTGAAGCTGCTCGACCAAGCCCGCATCCCGCATCGTCGAGAGCAGGCGGTGGATGGTGCTCTTGGGAAGCGCGGTGCGCTCACACAGCTCATGGATGGACAGCGCATGCTGCCCCGCTTCCAGCGTCTCCAGCAGCTCGATGGCGCGCTGCAATGACTGCACCTGTTTGGTGGGCATGGCGGGTCTGTCTCCTTTTTGTTTACTATAGCATAGAGAGGCTGCCGTTAACAAGCACGGCAGCCCCATTCCGGATATCAGTTTTCATCGGTTTTTTCGCGTTCCTTCTTCGGCCGGAACACAACGTTCAGCAGCAGATGCCCATGATGACATCAGAGCAGCACGGCCTTGCGCTCAAACGAGGCAATGACTCGACCCTGACGGATGATGTACGGGCGCGATGCGCGGGTGCGCAGGGCCTCCTGTACATTGTCGGCGTCGATGATGTTCAGGTCCGCATCGTTGCCGACCTCGATGCCGTACTTTGCACCCGGATCGAAGATTTTCATCGAGCGGGATGTCAGCATGTCGAAGACCAGCCGGGCCGTTTCCGGCGTGTTGTACTGGCTGGTATACGCGCCGATCAGGCCGTAATCCAGCGGATCGCCCGTACCATAGAGATGGAAGCCGTCGCAGATGGTGTCCTGCGCGGTCGCGATGTTGATGCCCATGTCCACCATCTCGCGGATGCGCGTCACGCCGCGTGTGCGCGGTTCCGCATCGATGCCCATGATCGCCAGCACCTGCGTGTTGGTGCAGATGTTCATACCGGCAGCCTTGATGAGCTTCATGACCTTGATAGCATGCGACTGGTTCTGATAGGCGATGGAGGTGCAGTGCCCGCCGGTTACGCGGCCCGCCCAGCCCTTTTGCAGCGTCAGCCAGGCGGTATACTCGAGCGAGCGGTCGAACATATCCTTGGACTGGTCGATGTGCATGTCGATCAGCGCATCATACTTTTCGGCCAGCTCAAACACAAAATCCACATGCCGCAGCTTGTGTTCGTCGAGCCATTCCGCGGCGGGCATGCCGCCGGCGATGTCGCAGCCCATGTCCATGGCGGCGTACATCAGCTTATCCGCGCCCTCGTTGCAGAAGATGCCCTCCTGCGGAAACGCGATCACCTGCAGGTCGCAGATATCCTTTGTCGCCTCCTTGGCCGCAAGAACGCCCTGCAGCGCGGTGAGCTTCGGGTCGAGGTTGCTGATGTCCACGTTGGTGCGCAGCTTGGTCGTGCCGTACATGACGCACTCGCGGATGGCGCGGGTAGCGCGTGCCTGCACGTCCTCGACCGTGTACGCGCGGATGCGGTCATGCATGATGTGGATGGAATCCTCAAGCGTCTCCGTGCTGTCCTCGCGGCCGCTGAGGGAGGTGTATGCCTTGTCAAAGTGCATGTGCGTGTTGACAAATGTGGGCGCGGCCATCCGTTGCTCCGCATCGATGACCTGCAGGTTTTCGATGGCGGATGCATCGATGTGCGGGCGAATCTCCAGATACTTGCCCTCGTCGCTGATGAGGATGTCCTCGACCGATCCATGTCCGAGAATGCGTGCGTTTTTGATGAGTAACATGCTGCTGTTCCTTTCTGTTGTTCGTTTTTTTGCGGGTTGGGTGCTGGTAACAAAGCGTTTGGGAATGAAGTTTGATCAGAAATCGTGCAGAAAAAGGTCTGTATTTACCTTATATACAGTATAGCAAAGCGTCTTTTGCGGGCGCAATGGGCGGCGTTCCGCATGGTGGGAAAGTCAGTCCGCATGATGGAAAAGATGTTTTGCCATTCGGAACGCGGCGATGGAGCGCTTCGTATGAATCGGAAAACAATTTCGCATACTAAACGCAGAATGAAAAACGATGGAGAGGCTGTATGGCAAAACGGATGATACTCTGGTGCGTTGGCGCCGCGGTGCTGCTGCTTGCGGCGGCGCTGGTGATCTTTTTGCTCACGCGCGATCCGGGCGTCACGGGAAACGGCGTGCGCTTCATAGCCGAGGGGGTTCAATATGTCCGCTGAAAACCGGATTCGCCGTCCGGGCAGCACGCTGCATGGCGGCGGAGCGGCCGATGTTCCGGCCGACCGTGAGACGCGGTTTGCCGGCTATGACGCCGCGCGCGAGACGCGGGAGAAGGGGTGAGCGGAGGCCGGGACAATCTGCGCGGAAAAACCATGAAACGGGCCTGTACGCTGCCCAATGCTGTGGAAGAAAGGGAAACGATCTATGGAACATTTTGACGCAAAGGCCTATCAAAAGCGGGTCAACGAGCGCATGCCGAAGAGCAAAACGCTGCTGTATTGCTTTCGCGCGTTTTGGACGGGCGGTCTGATCTGCTGCATTGGACAGGCCATTGGCGACATCCTGCGAAACTTGTTTGTGCTCACAACGGAGCAGATCGCATCGTGGACGGCGATCATCCTGGTGTTCCTCGGCGCGCTGCTCACGGGGATCGGCGTGTACGACCGCATCGGCGCGTATGCGGGGGCCGGCTCGGTCGTACCGATCACCGGGTTTTCCAACTCGGTCGTCGCGCCTGCGATTGAGTTCAAGCAGGAGGGCTACGTAATGGGCGTGGGGGCGAAGCTGTTCTCGCTCGCCGGTCCGGTGCTCGTGTACGGAACCTGTACTTCGATTCTGGTGGGGCTGCTGTCCCTGCTGTTTCCATGAGGAGGATGAACATGACGAACAATCGACGGGGAAAGCGCACGCTGCTGTTCCCCTCCGCACCGTATATCCGTGCAAGCGCATCCATCGTCAGCCGCATGGAGGGGGAGGGGCCGCTTGGCGACCGCTTCGACGTTGTGCTGGACGACGATACCTGGGGACAGGAGAGCTTTGAAAAGGCCGAGTGCCGCATGTTCGAGGAAGCGGTGCGGCTGGCGCTGGACAAGTGCGGCATGCAGCCGCAGCAGCTCGGGTGTCTGCTCGGCGGCGACCTGCTCAACCAGATTGTAACGGCCAATTACGCGGCGCGCTCGCTGGAAACGCCGTTCCTCGGGCTCTACGGAGCATGCTCCACGATGGCCGAATCCCTGCTGGTCGGGAGCGTGCTGGTGGATGGCGGGTATGCGGAGAGCGTCGCCTGCGTTGCAACGAGCCATTTCTCCTCGGCGGAGCGGCAGTATCGCTATCCGCTAGAAATGGGCACAACCTCGCCGGAGACGGCGCAGCGCACGGTCACGGGAGCGGGCTGCGTGCTGGTTGCCGGCGGCGACGATGAGGCTGCCGTGTTCCACCGCATTCGCACGCGGGCGGCAACCATCGGACGGGTGGTGGACCTCGGCATCACGGACGCAAACAACATGGGCGCCGCGATGGCCCCGGCGGCCTGCGATACGATCATCACGCACCTCAAGGATCTGGGGCGAACGGTGGACGACTATGACCTCATCATCACGGGCGACCTCGGCCGCTTTGGCAGCGAGATGCTGTTCACGCTCTGCCGGGAGCGCGGCGTGGATCTGTCGGGACGGCACCTCGATTGCGGCAACATGATCTTCCATCCCGAGCAGAACGTGCAGTGCGGCGGCAGCGGCTGCGGCTGCAGCGCGGTTACGCTCTCGGCCATGCTGCTCGACCAGATCGAGCGAGGCGGCTGCCGCAGGATGCTGTTTCTGGCGACGGGCGCGCTGCTCTCTCCGACGGTCACGCTGCAGGGAGAGAGCATTCCCGGCATCGCCCATGCGGTGGTCTTGGAGCAGGAGGGATGACGATGGATTGGATGATGTACCTGAAGGTGTTCGTGGTGGGCGGACTGATCTGCGTGGTCGGCCAGCTCCTGATCAGCCTCACGCGGCTGACGCCGGCCAAAATCCTGGTGCTGTTTGTGACGGTCGGCGTCATCCTCGGCGCGTTGGGCGTCTATCAGCCGCTCGTCGAGTTTGCGGGAGCGGGCGCA
>JAQXRK010000127.1 GCA_029218485.1 bacterium
CTGCCATCGGCCGTGCCCGCGATCCGGAGCGAACCACCGACATACTGCGCCGCCGCCTGCAGGGCCGCGTGCTCATCGACGTCGCCGCCGGGCAGACCGCGCGGCTCCGCCTTCTCCGTGCTCTCGGAGAACGGCCCGTCATAGATGAGCGTCGGGTAGTTGGCGATGCCGCCCTCGTCCTTCTGCTGCGCCCCGCCGCCGTTCTGGCCGCCGTTCTGGCTGTCACTCTGGCTATCACTCTGGCCGCCATTTTGGCCTGTGCTCGTGCCGTCCTCCTGCGCGCCGGTCTCCGAGGCGAGGTAGAACCCGTCCCCGGTCAACGATTCGAGCGGAAAATCCTCCTCCTGCAAGCGCCGCTCCAGCTCCGCGGCCGTGCGCACGCTCGCCTCATACAGCGCGGCAAGCTGCTCGCGGTCCTCCTGCCGGAGCACCGCGCCGGAGAGGATCCCCGTTGCGAGCGAGCGGGCATAGTCGCCCGTCTGCACGACAAACCGGTTGAACGCCTCCGCGTCCGGGTGCGATACGGGCAGGCTCGCCAGGTTGGCCTCGGCCGCACCGGAGAGCCGCCATACATCGTCGAGCAGCAGCACATGCTGCTTCGGGCTGGAGACAACCATGAGCTTCTTGAGCGATACCTGCATGTCGTTGATGTTGTCGTTCAGCTCCAAAAACGCCTGCCGGTAGCTCGACTGCACGCTGCGCTCGAGCGTTTCGGCCTTGGCGCTCTGTTCCGCGCCGTAGATGCACGCGCCAACGAGCGCCAGCGCGAGGACTGCCGGCACCGCGATCGATACGATCCGCCGGGCTGTTTTACTATGATCCATGTCTTTCACCCCGCTCCGCCATGCGGAGCGCCCTTCCCGCCCGCCAAGCGGGCTGTTTGTCCGGTTGTGGTCGCCGGCCGTGGTTTGAAAGGCGGCCTCTGACCGTGGTTTCATTTGTGCTTCCGATCGCATCCGACCGGGCTTTCATTCTCGTTGTCGATTTGTACTTCCGTTCACATCCAATCGGGCTCTCGGGCTCCCGACCGGGCTTCTCATTTGTGCTTCCGATCGCATCCGACCGGTTTTTTCATTCTTGTCGTCGACCCGTCCCGCGCTATTTACAGAACGAGTGCTCGCCAATGCGGAGCGCGACCGGCCGCGAGAGCATCCACTTGTTGCTCGTCTTGGCCGGGTTGTAGTAGTACAGGCAGCCGCCGGTCGGGTCCCAGCCGTTCATCGCGTCGCGCGCGGCCTTGATGGCCGTGTTGTCGGGCTTGAGATTGATCTGCCCGTCGGCAACGACGGAGAATGCGCCGGACTGGTAGATCACGCCCGCAATGGTGTTCGGAAAGCTGCTGCTCTTGACGCGGTTGAGGATCACCGCCGCAACGGCGACCTGCCCCTTGTACGGCTCGCCGCGCGCCTCGCCGTAGACGCAGCGCGCCAGCAGGTACACATCCCCGCTCGAGCTGCTCGTGCCGGAGGAGGACGACCCGCCCGACGAACCGCCGGACAGCGTGAGCCCGAGCGCCTTGGCCGTCGCGGGGCCGACGATGCCATCGGCCGTGAGGCCGTTTTTCCGCTGGAAGTACTTGACCGCCTGCTCGGTACCGCTGCCGAAAATGCCGTCGACATTGCCGGTGTAATAGCCCCAGTTCTTCAGCTTCTTCTGCAGGGCGATCACATCGTCGCCGCGGCTGCCGTTGCGCAGCGAAGCGGCGAGGGAGAGCGGCGTGAGCGCGGAGAGGATGACCGTCATGGCCAGCAGCAGCACGAGGAAATGCCGGAGCGATCTTCTCATAGCACCACCCCCAGCGAGCGCAGCCACTCCACGATGCTGCTCTTGAACGTCAGCTCATCAAGCGCCGGCAGCGCCTCGGCCTCCTCCGTCACGATACACAGCGGCGGAAACAGCACGCACCACCAGTTCTGCCCCTCCCCCCGGCCGAGCACGACGCGCAGCGCCTCGTATTCGCCCGCAGGGTACAGCGTGCCGCCATACGTGCGGTCGGGAAAATCAAACGTGCCGAGCATGAGCTGCGCCGAATAGGAGAACCCGTTCTCCCGGAGCGTTTGCTCCGCCGCCGCCAGCAGCTCGCCGCCGTGCGCCATCACGAAGGCCTCCGCGTCCTGCACGCTCTCGCCCGGCTCCATGCAGCGCAGGATCGCATCGCGCACGCGCAGCTTGACCGCCTGATCGGCCGGGGAATCGCTGTTTGCGATCACATGCAGCCGGAGCACGCCCTCCGCCGTTGCGATCTCCAGCGGGGGCTCCATGGCCGCCGCCTGCCGCACCGGGAGATTCCACAGGGCCATGCATGCGCCTGCCGCCAGCAGCACGCAGAGCGCGGCCCTCCCTACCATCGATTTCCATTGCAAAAGGGTCTGTAACATATCCATCACCTCGCGGTGAGTATGACCAATGCCGGCGCGCCGTATACCTGCCCCATCACACGGCCATGGCAGAAATCTCTGCGCCCGCCCATAGTGTACCGATCCCCATCCCCACCACGGGGCGATGGAAGAAAGCCTTGCACCCGTCCACTCCTTCCGAATACCTGCCCCCGCCACAGAGCGGTAAAAGAAACTCTGCGGTTTGTCAGCATTCCGGCTACCCCCGCCACGCGATGTTATGAAGCCTTACACCCGTCCACTCCTTCCGAATACCCGCCCCCGCCATGCGGTGATGGCAGAATCTCTGCGCCCGTCCGCAGCGTTCCAAATATCTATCCCCCGCCATGCGGCGGCGAAAGAAAACTCCATGCCCGTCCACAACATTCCGAATACCTGCCCCTCAGCGCGGTATTGGCGGAAGAATCCACGGTTTCGTCATCATTTCATAATGCTGTTCCCATTGCGCGGCGGCAGGCGGCGGCAGAGATTCCCTCTTGCATTTCCGACATGGTTTGCGTATAATAGGAGCAAACATATATATGTGGAGGAATTTCAAAATGGCATACAAGATCACTGATGATTGCATTTGCTGCGGCGCTTGTGCGGCCGATTGCCCCGTTGAAGCGATCAAAGAGGGCGACGACAAGTACAGCATCGATCCCGATGTCTGCATCGATTGCGGAAGCTGCGCCAACACCTGCCCGGTGGGTGCGCCCGTCGCGGAGTAACAAACGAAAACTACCGTCCCGTCCGGGGCGGCCATAAGAATCAGGAGCTTCGGCGCCGGCATAATACCGGATTCCGAAGCTCTTTGCCATTTTGGTCTGTAAAACACCTTTACCTGTGCCCGCATGGGACGGCAGCAGAATCAGGAGCTTCAGCACCGGCATTACACCGGATTCCGAAGCTCTTTGCCATTTTGGTCTGAAAAACACCTTTGCCTGTGCCCGCATGGGACGGCAGCAGAAGTGAGATGGACCGCGCACGCCTGCTGCTCTCTCCCCCTCTGCCCCACCGGCGGTTCACCAAACAACGAACGCATGCTCCCCGCCCATCCCCCCGCGCATAAGCAAAACTGATAAACCGCGCATGCCTGCCGCCGACCACCCCTCTGTACCCCGGCGATTCACCAAACCGCGAACCAATGCTTCCCACCCATTCCCCCGCGCATAAGCAAAACTGATAAACCACGCATGCCTGCCGCCCATCACCCCTCCGCCCCTCCGGCGATTCACCAAGCCGCGAACGCAACGCTTCCCACCTATTTCCCCGCGCATAAGCGTCCGGTCTTTGACCGGGCGGTCTGCGGGTTTGCCGCTATCGATATAGCCGCCGTGATTTTGCTTACGCCAAGGCACTTAGCAGCCATTCAGCTGCCACGAACAAAACGATCTTTCCCGAAACCCCGTGCAGCATCAGGATGGCTGCCGGCGGCGGCTTTCCAACCGGCAAACCCGCAGGCCGAAGCCAGCGCGAAGTTTTTGGTGCCTTTTTCTAAAAAAGGCACGTCTTTTTGTGACGGAAGAACTCGCCGCGCGCCCCGCGCCATACAGCGAGTGCCGTGGCCTACGCCATCCTGCCCCCGCGCTCTGCGCTATCCAGCGCTCGCTACACGCTCCCGCCTTCCCGCGCCCCGCGCTCCGCGCTATGGGACGACCGCTGCGGCATA
>JAQXRK010000128.1 GCA_029218485.1 bacterium
ACGATCCGGCCGTTATCGACCACCAGAATCACATCCGCGTCCACGATCGTCGAAAGCCGGTGCGCGATCACAAAGCTCGTGCGGCCGCGCATCAGTTCGTCCATGGTGTGCTGGATGAGCAGCTCCGTGCGGGTATCCACGTTCGAGGTTGCCTCGTCCAGGATCAGGATGCTGCGGTTGGCCAGATAGGCGCGGGCAATGGTCAGCAGCTGCTTCTGGCCACTGCTGATGTTGGTCGATTCCTCGTTGATCACCGTGTCGTATCCGTCCGGTAGGGTGTCGATAAAGAAATCGATGTGCGCGCGGCGCGCGGCCTCGAGCACCTCCTCGCGCGTGGCGTCCCGCTTGCCATAGGCAATGTTGTCATAGATCGACCCGGAGAACAGCCAGGTATCCTGCAGCACCATGCTGAAGCGCGAGCGAAGGGCTGCCCGGTCCATGGTCCGCGTGTCCACGCCGTTGATCGTGATCGCGCCGGAATCCACATCGTAAAACCGCATGAGCAGGTTCACGATCGTCGTCTTGCCGCCGCCCGTCGGGCCGACGATGGCGACCTTCTGCCCCGGCGCCACGTCGATGCACAGGTCCTCGATCAGCGGATGCGCCGGATCGTAGGAGAAGCAGACGTGGTCAAATGAAATCCGCTCCTCCCCCTCCGGCACGGGGCTGTCTGCGGTCTGCTCCATCTCCTCGCGGTCGAGCAGCTCGTACACGCGCCCGGCCGAAGCAAACGTATGCTGCATGGTGGACAGGCCGCTCGCGATGCTCTCGAGCGGGCCGGCGAAGAGCTTGGCGTACAGGATGAAGGCCATCACATCGCCCACGCGCAGCGCGCCGGAAATGGCCAGATACCCGCCGAGGATGCAGATGAGGATATAGGCGATGTTGTTGGTCATGCCCACGATCGGCTGCACAATGCCGGAGAGATAGTAGCCCCGCTCGGCCTGGGTGCGCGCGCGCCTGCACAGCTCCGCCTGCCGCGCATTCTGCCGCGGCTCCAGATGAAACGCCTTGACGGTATCGAAGCCGGTATAGTCCTCCTCGTTGAGCGCATAGATCTCGCCGGTGGTCTTGCGGTAATCGGCGAAGTGCTTTTCGCTCCGGCCGGCGATTTTTGCGGAGAGCACCAGCGACAGCGGCACAAAGACCACGACGGCCAGCGCCATGACCGGCTGGATCAGAAACACGATCACGATGATGCCGATCAGCTTCAGAAAGCCCGAAATGGTGATGTTCAGGAAGTTGTGCACGGTGTTGCCGAGCACCGACACATCGTTCATCATGCGCGCGATCACCTCGCCGTTCGGCGTTTCATCCACGAACCGGACGGGCAGGCGGCGGATCTTATCGCTGATGCGAATGCGAATCGCACAGGTGAAATGCCGCGAGACCACGTTGTTCATGATGAACATCGTCGACAGCTCGCAGGCGGACGAGAGCAGATAGACCCCCGCCAGCAGCAGGCATTGCCGCAAAAACGCCGCCGTCTCGATCGCCGTTCCATCGGCCCAGAAGGCGTAGAGCACGTTCGTCAGCGCGCCCAGCAACTCCGGTCCGGCCAGCACCAACGCGACCGACAGCGCGCTGATGAGCGCCGAGAGGATGAGCCAGCCGCGGATCGGCTTCGCATCGGCCAGTATTCGCTTGAGCACCGCCCGGTTGTTTCCCGTTCCGGTGCGCTTGTCCGTTTTTTTCATACGCCGGCGCCTCCCAACTGCGACTCAAAGATCTCGCGATAGATCGTGCAGCTCCCGAGCAACTGCTCGTGCGTGCCTGCGCCGGCCATGCGGCCGCGGTCGAGCACGTAGATCTTGTCGCAGCGCATGGCGGTTGCGGCGCGCTGCGTCACGATAAGCTGCGTTTTCCCGGCCAGCCGCCGGTTGAGCGCCGTCCTCAGCCGGCTCTCGGTCAGGTAGTCGAGCGCGGAAAAGCTGTCGTCGAACACATAGACCGAGGCGTCGCGGATGATCGTGCGCGCAATGTTCACGCGCTGCTTCTGGCCGCCGCTGAGGTTGGAGCCGGCCTGCGTGAGCGAATAGTCGAGGCCCTCCTCATGGGAGGCAATGAAATCCGCCAGCTGGCTGTCCCGGGCGGCCGATTCGACCGCGGCGTCCGTCGCATCCGCGTTGCCCATGCGGATGTTCTCCGCAATCGTTCCCTCAAAGATCATGCTCTTTTGCAGCGCAACGGCAAAGTTGTCGCGCACGGTCTCGCGCGGCAGCGTATCGTATGCGCGGCCGCCCAGCCAGATCTCGCCCTCGGACGGCGGATAGAACGCCAGCAGCAGCTTCATCAGCGTCGTCTTGCCGCTGCCCGTTCCGCCGATGACGGCGACGATCTCGCCCTCCTGCACATCCATGGAGATGTCGGTCAGCGCCGCGGTTTCCGCGCCGGGGTAGCGGAAGGTCACATGGCTGAGGCGGATGCTGCCGGCAAGATGCTCCGGCTGCGCCACCGCCGCCGGCTGCCCCGGCAGGCGAAGCACCTCCGCAATGCGGCGCACGCTGACCCGGATCTGCGGCAGCCACGCAAACGTCCACGAGAGCACGAGCAGGCCGTTCATCATCAGCGCGACATACTGGACGGTCGCAATCACATCGCCCGCGCGCAGCAGCGGCTCCGCCTGCATGCGCACCGCGCCGATATACAGCATCGCGACGGTGCAGAGATTGAGCAGCAGGATCGAAACGGGGTTGATCATGCCCATGCGCACATTGGCCTTGATGATGTTCTTCGCCATCTCCTCCGTGGCAAACGCGGCGCGCCGGTGCTCATGCTGCTCCCTGTCGAACGCGCGGATGACCCGAATGCCGGACAGCCGCTCGCGAACGACGCGGTTCTGCATGTCGATATAGCGGTCGGAATTGTCCCAGAGCTTGTCCAGATGCCGCGTGACAAAACAGACGATGAGCAGCACGGCGGGCGCCAGCAGGATCAGCACCAGCGAAAGCAGCCAGTCGCTGGCAAATGCCAGCACCGCGCCGCCGATGAACAGCACCGGCACGGTCACCACCGCGTAAACAATGCTGTTGGCGGCGTTCTGCACCGCAAAGATATCATCGGTCGAGCGCGTCAGCAGGCTCGCCGTTCCGATGCCGGTGTATTCCTCAAACGTCAGCGAGTTGATCTTTTGGAACACGGCCGTTTGCAGCGCCTCCATAAACCCTGCCGCCACGCCCGCGTTGAGCTTTGTCGTCCACAGGCTGCACAGGAGGGCCAGCGCGGCCAGCAGCAGCATCAGGCCGCCGCGGCCGAGGATGTACGGCATGTTCTGCCCGCGGATGCCGACATTGACGATATCGCTCATCAGGTACGGCATGAACAGGCCGGCCAGCGTCGCAAACACATAGAGCGCGCCGATGAGCGCGAGCCGTCTGCGATAGGGTCTCACAAAAAGCAATATGGTTTTCATAGCAGTCCTCAAAGATACCAATACAAAAAAGCTGTAGGGAATCGAACTCTCCCTACAGCTCCATATAGACAGCATTTGTCTGCGTATGCGGAGCGCCGGTGAATCCGATCCTCTTTCTGTGGCATGGTAAACAGGGTGCAAGCACTGCACCACACGCCGTTCGCTGAAACGGCATTCCAAACCTCAGTCGTCAGATGCGGATTCTGATCACCTTTCTGCGTTCCTTTCGCTTATTATTGGTATCATAACAGACCGCATGCCCCGCGTCAAGCACGGAATCGGCAGTCCCCCGGCACGCCAGCCGCTCCCGCCGCCAAAATGCGGCGAGGCCAAATTACATGAGGCGAACCTTACCCTTGAAGCGGGCGATGAACTGGTTGTTCCAGTCGTCGCCGCCCGGGCAGTTGCCGCTCTTCCACAGCGGTACCTCTACGCCCCGCTCGCCCAGAATCTGCGCCGCCATCATCATCAGGC
>JAQXRK010000129.1 GCA_029218485.1 bacterium
CATGCCGCCATATCCGGCCACGATACCGTTGCATTCCGCCACGAGATACACGGCAATGTCGTTGCGCAATTCGCCCATCAGGGAGAGCTTGGACCACGGCGTTCGAAAACAGGCGCATTCAATCTCATGCACGCGGCCGACATCCGCCTTGCGCATCTCACGAAAGACCACGTTCATTCTTGGCCTCCTGCAAGGCGCTCCGCCTGCGACGGACGCAGGTAAAGCGGCCTCGCCTCCTGCAAGGCACTGTCCCGGCAGGCAAACGCAGCAAGCCCAAGCGCCGCCGCATCCGGATATACCTTGGATTGACACACCGGAAGGACGTCTCCGACAAAAGTACAATCCGCCGGCATCGAATGCAAATAGGGTTCCAATGTCACCGCTTTCGGCGACTCTATGCAAATACCGTTTTCAAATCTTGCCGCATAGGCGTTCCCGTTTCGCGCATCGATGAGCGCACAAACCTGCCCATTCTCTTCTATGAACGGCTGACTGAGCACGCGTAGCGAGTCCACGGCGATAACCGGCTTTTGCAGCGCATAGGCAAATGCATTTGCAATGCAGACGCCAATGCGCACGCCCGTGAATGAACCCGGTCCGACATCAACGGCCAATGCATCGATGCGGCTCAAATCGATCTGCTGCTGTGCAAGCAATTGTTTGATTGCGGGCAAAACCGTTTCTGCGTGCTTTTTCTCCGCATCGCATTGCAGGACGCCGAGAACCGCCTCATCCTCCAGCAGCGCAACGGATGCAACACAAGCCGTTGTTTCCAATGCCAGTATGATCATAGCTTTTCCAATATCCTCTCGTAAACAGCGCCAGACGCGGAAAGCACAATGCGCCGTGTTCCCACGCCTTCCCCCTCTATCAGAACATCGAGCCGCTCTTCCGGAACCGCATTCGACACCAGCTCCGCCCACTCCATAATCAGGATTGCGTCTTGACGCAGATAGTCGTCAAAGCCAATAGCATATAACTCGTCCTCATCGGAGAGCCGGTACGCATCGAAATGGAGCAGCCGCGGCGTTGTGTCATACTCCTGCACGATGGTGAATGTCGGGCTGGTCACTTCACGAATTCCCAGCGCGCTTGCAATTCCTCGCACGAGCACCGTTTTCCCGGCGCCCAGATCGCCATGGAGCGCAACAAAGGCACCGGAGGGCAGTAGCGCGCCCAAGCGCTTTCCGAGCGCCAATGTATCCGTTTCCGTTTCACAGAAAAATTCTCGCCGGATCAATTGGTGTAGATGCCTCCCTCCAACAGTTCGCAGGCAAAATCGCCGAACCGATCCTCGCGGATGGCGTTTCGCACATCCTCCATCAAGCGCAGGGAGAACCGCAGGTTGTGCATTGTTACCAGCTGCGCGGCAAGGATTTCGTCCGCCTTGAAAAGGTGGCGCAGGTATGCGCGCGTAAACCCGGTGCGGCAGGCATAGCAGTCACAAGTGGATTCAATTGGCGTAAAATCGTGCGCATATTTGGCATTGCGCAGGATCAGCCGTCCGGATCGGGTGAGCGCCAGTCCGTTTCTTGCGCTGCGCGTTTGCAGCACGCAGTCGAACATGTCCACTCCGCGCAAAACGCCCTCCAGCAGGCAATCCGGGCTCCCTACCCCCATCAGATAACGGGGCTTGTTCGCCGGCATATAGGGCATCATCTCTTCGAGCATCTCATACATCACCGGCTTGGGTTCACCAACGCTCAGGCCACCGATGCCATACCCAATGAAATCCATGGATGCGAGCGTTTTTGCGCTCTCGATTCTTAAATCGCGAAAGGTACCGCCCTGTACGATTCCGAACAGAGCCTGATCCGCGCGGTCATGCGCCTGTTGGCAACGCTCTGCCCAGCGGTGTGTGCGGTTCATCGCGCGCAGGGTATAGGCGTGGTCGCTCGGATAGGGTGCGCACTCATCGAAGCACATCGCGATATCCGCGCCAAGCGCCTGCTCGATCTCCATGACCTTTTCCGGCGTAAAGAAATGCTTGCTCCCATCAATGTGGGACCGAAACTCCACACCATCCTCGCGGATATCGTTCATCTTTGCAAGGCTGAACACCTGAAACCCGCCGCTATCGGTCAGGATCGGCCGTTCCCAGTGCATAAACCGGTGCAGTCCACCGGCCTCCTCTACAAGCCGATGTCCCGGCCGCATGTAGAGATGGTAGGTGTTGGAGAGGATAATATTGGCCTTGACGTCCTCGAGATCACGGGGCGTCATCGCCTTTACGGTTGCCTGCGTGCCAACGGGCATATAGCACGGCGTTTCAATCGTTCCGTGCGGCGTATGCAGCAATCCCAGACGGGCGCCCGATTGCTTGCAGGTTTTCAAAAGTTCAAAGCGAAACTGCTCCATGCATCCTCCATCCTATTCAATCAACATCGCGTCGCCAAAGCTAAAGAAGCGGTAGCGCTGCTCAACGGCATGCTGATACACCCGCAGCATCTCCTCGCGGGACGCCAGCGCCGACACCAGCATCAATAGCGTGGACTCCGGCAAATGAAAATTTGTAATGAGCGCATCGACCGCATGAAATTGGTACCCGGGGGTGATGAAAATGCTCGTCCATCCCGATTGCGCATGTACTATCCCATCCGGCGTCGTGACGCTCTCGAGTGTTCGGGCCGAGGTTGTGCCGACCGCCACAATCCGGCCGCCGTGTTCGCGCGCACGATTGATGCGCGCCGCGGCTTCCTCTGTAACGCGGTAATACTCTGTATGCATGTGGTGGTCCTCCACCCGCTCCGCGGAAACCGGGCGAAAAGTTCCCAGCCCAACATGCAGCAGCACATTCACCACATCAACGCCCTTGTCCCGAATGCGATCGAGCAGCTCGGTCGTAAAATGGAGCCCGGCTGTCGGCGCCGCAGCAGAACCGCTCTCATTGGCATACACGGTCTGATAGCGGGTTTGATCGCGCAGTCGTTCCGTAATATAGGGCGGGAGCGGCATCTGGCCCACACGATCCAGAATCTCTTCCAAAATGCCGTCATAGATCAGTTTGATCCGCTTTCCGCCTTCGGCATCCGTATCGCCCAGAATGCAGGCGGAGAGCTCGTCGCTGATTCGATAAACCTGCCCGACTCTTGCCCTTCTCGCAGGCTTGGCCAAGCATTCCCAGACATCGTCTTCCGTTCGTTTGAGCAGCAACAGCTCCATATGGCCGCCCGTATCCTCACGCGTGCCGAAAAGGCGCGCCGGAATGACGCGCGTCGT
>JAQXRK010000130.1 GCA_029218485.1 bacterium
CAGACGCAGAATCAGTGCTGCGGCGCTTTAGATCAGGCCGCGCTTTTTTTGCCAGATCAGGTTGCTGTAGCGCTCCAACACCGATTCGGTCACCCGGTCCCACGGCAGGTAGAGCGTCTCATGGGCGTGCTCGCCCAGCGCATGGAGCCATTCGGCCGGCTGCGCAAGCGCATTGGCAATGCCGTCTGCAAGGCTTTCGGAGGTGTTCTCGCAGATCACGCCGTTTTCCCCGTCCAGAATCGGCTCGGCCGGCGCGCTGTCGCGGGTAACGACGCTCGGCGTATGCATGGCCGCAGCCTCGCGCACCACCATGCCGGAGGTGTCGTAGAGGGAGGGGAACACGAAGAGCGACGCCGCCTGATACAGACCGTTGAGGAGATTGTCCTCGTGCAGGTGGCCGGTGAATATGGTGCGGCCCGACAGCGAGAACGCATCGACCGTCTTGCGGATCTCCGCCTCGTCCGGGCCCTGCCCGGCCAGCACGAGCCGGAACGAAACGCCGCGCTCCATGAGCAGCTTGGCCGCCTCCAGAATGTGCAGAATATTCTTCTTCCAGTTGAGCTGGCCGCAATAGAAGAGCACCGGCGCTTCATCGGTCAGTCCAAAGCGCTCCCTCGCGGCGGCGAGATCCTCCGGGTATGGCTCGTTGTCCGGCGTGCCGTTCGGAACGACGATGATTTCCCCCGTGTAGCCATATTCGCGCAGGGTTTCCGCGGAGTTCTGACTCACCGTCCAGACCTCGTTGCACTTTTCATAGAAGGATACGACAAACTTGACGCCGAGATCCGCCAGCGCCTCCCGCTTCATGAGCTGGTAAAAATCGTCATAGTACTTGGAATGGAACGTGCCGACCAGCGGAATATTGCGCTTTTTCGCCAGCCGCACGGCCTCCTGCCCGGCGATGAACGGGCTGTGCGCATGCACAATGTCGAGCGGGATCATCGACATACGCGCGTCATAATGCGCGTCAAACAGCGGAATCCCCGTCTGGTACTGCTTTTGCAGCGGCAGATTGCGCGCATAAAAATCCACCAGTTCAAACGGATAGCCGCCTCGGTAGCCAGTGTCCGCCATCGGCGCAACCACATAGCATTCATGCCCTGCCTTTGCGATGCTGTTTGCATAGCTGAAAACAACGCGTCCAACGCCGTCAACGATCGGGAAAAAGGTGTCGGACAGCAAACCGATGTTCAAAACGTCCATCCTCCTGTCGAAAATGATGCAAGGTTGTCAACCGCCGTAAAAATAAGAACGGGAAAGCGGAGCTCCCGCTTCCCCTGTTCGATTCTTCGGTACGGTTTACTGGTCAAATTCAACGCCCATCTCGCGCGCTGCGGGCGGGATCTGCCGGGTCGCCCGCTTGGCGTCCGCCTCGGCCTGCGCCTTTGCGCGCTCCTCTTCCACGGAGGCACGCACCTTGGCGTCGATTTCGTCGGCCAGCTCAGGATTGTCCTTCAGGAACAGCCGCGCGTTGTCGCGGCCCTGCGCCATGCGCATATCGCCATAGGAGAACCAAGCGCCGGACTTCGTGATGATGCGGCGATCGACCGCAAGATCGAGCAGCGAGCCCTCGCGGGAGATGCCCTCGCCGTAGATCATGTCAAACTCCGCCGTCTTGAACGGCGGCGCCACCTTGTTCTTGACGACCTTTACGCGCGTACGGTTGCCGACGATCTCGGCGCCGTTCTTGAGCGGGTCACCCTTGCGCACGTCCAGACGAATGGAGGCGTAGAACTTGAGCGCCTTACCGCCGGTCGTGGTCTCGGGGTTGCCGTACATCACGCCGACCTTTTCGCGGAGCTGGTTGATGAAGATGACGATCGTGTTGGATTTCGAGATCGCACCGGCCAGCTTGCGCAGCGCCTGCGACATAAGCCGCGCCTGCAGGCCGACGTGGGAATCGCCCATGTCGCCCTCAATCTCCGCCTTCGGTACCAGCGCCGCAACGGAGTCCACCACGATGATGTCGATCGCGCCGCTGCGGACGAGCGCCTCGGTGATCTCGAGCGCCTGTTCGCCTG
>JAQXRK010000131.1 GCA_029218485.1 bacterium
TGACCCGACAGATCAAACGGGCAATCAAAGCAGGCATCTTCCCGGCGTTGTGGGGCAATCGGCCGCCATCCGCTCTGTTCTAGCGCTTGCCCGCCTTCGCGCAGCGGCTGCTATGCCATCTCAGCGCAGCCGCCCGGGTCCGGCGGTTTGCCGTTTCAGCGCCCGGTCCTGCCGGCGCTGTCCGCCCTGCGCGCCGCATGCCACTTCCATATGAGCACGGCCGCGGCCACGGCCAGAAGTAAAGCTGCAATAGCGGCGAATGCCCACCGGTCATGCGGCATTTTCTCCGCTGCAGCGGGCGTATCCGGCGCAGCGGTACCGTCCGGCGACGGGCATGGCTCTTGTGTCGCTGTTGGCACGGGCTCCGCATCATCGGTCTGCGCGGGCGGTACAAGGTTTTCAAAAAAGTCCGTTCCGCTTTCCTCATAGCCAACCGTGGAGAAGAAGAGCCCGTAGACGGCGGAATCATAGGTGCGATTCAGAATGGTCTGCTGCCATGTCACGACCTTCTGGCTCTCGTGATACGCCATCCCCTCCACCGCCATCTCCCGCGCGCTTTTGCCCTGAAACGCCGCGAGCGGCGCATCGAGATCGAGCGTCACCCGATGCTCCGGGTAGAGATGGATGTAGAGCTTCTTCACCTGCCATATGCCGTATTGTTCCGCGCTCTCCGGGTCGACCTGCGGATCGGCAGCCAAGCGCACCGCTTCCGCCATGGCGTGGGCTACGGCGATGTGCGCGCCATGCCCATACTCCCCTTCCAAATCGTGCGTAACGACAACATCCGGCCGCGTGCGGCGGATGAGCCGCACCAACTCCATAACCACATCCTGTCCGCGCTGATTCCACCGGCTTATGGCGATCTCGCCGGTATCGAACCAGTTGTCGAGCAGACCCAGCAGCAGCGGATAGTGCGTCAGCTTGTTGCTGTACAGGCCGCGCCGAAACTCCAGTCGGCGCGTATCCCACTCCTTGCCCACATACCCATGCGTTACGGAAGCCACCTGCACGGCATAGCCGCGCTCCGCATCGTAATACGGCACGATGCCGCCCATCATGGCGTGTTCATCTTCCGGATGTGCGACAACGAGCAGCAGATCCGCCTTGGTCAGCGGCGGCTCAAAATGGGTCATGGTTGCGGGGGCCGCCCCCGGCGCATACAGCGCTAGCTCGGAAAGGCAGCAGGCCGTATCGACTTCGAGCACGATGCTGCGCGTGCCCTCCGGCAGATACTCGAGGTTCTCCTCCATCACACCGGGCCGTTCCAGCCGTTCGATCAGACGCCCCTCTGCATCAAAAAACGACAGCGACATGGAATCGGTCGGCTGTTCCAAGCGGAATCGCCAATACACCGTTTCACATTCCAGCTCATCTGTCCACGCAAAACGCGCCGTATCCCCCGCGCGCATTGGCACGCCATACGCAGCCTGATCCCACAGGCGGCCGATGTCGAGATACGCATTGGATACCTCTGCCACCATGCAGCGGGCGTTGACGGGGTGGCGGTCCGATTCCGGTACCGGCGTCCGGTCCGGCGCCGGTGTCTCTGTGAGCGCCGCATCTCCCTCCGCTGCGGGTGTTGCTGCCGGCACCGGCAGCGCTTCCGCCATCGATGCTTCCGCACGGGCCGTCCCGGTATCTTCGGCGCACAAAGCATACACCGGCCGTATGCAAACGGCCGGTATCAGAGCCAGGATCAAAAGCAGCCGTCTCATGCGCCGCATTTCAGTTCCTGCCCGTCGCATTGGCTCACCGGGCGGGCTTTCTGTTGCCGGTGTTGGAAACCGGATCGTCCAGCGAGGGTACGAGTTCCGAATAGCCCCAGAGCATGCCCTCCGGCACGGAGCGCTGATGCTTGTTCTGGCTGATGTCTCCGCCGGCATGCGTGTTGAGCTGCTCGCCCATGAACACCATAGCAGCCGAAATGCCGCCGTCAAGGTTGTACGCCTCCACACAGCCCTCCGCCTGGAACGCTCTCGCAAACTCATCGAGGTACATGCCGATGCTGTATTCCGGCTGGCGTCCGTCGACGACGATGGCCACAAAATGCCCCGCCTCCACCATGCCGAGGCCCGTGCGCGGGTTTCTGCCCTTGATGTCGCTCTTGTTCGCAGCCTCGTTCAGCACGCCGTTGTGGATCAGGATCGGATCATACATGAATCCATAGCTGTTGAGCACGCCGTCCTCGAGCAGCTTCTGCGCGTTCACGGTCCCCTTCTCATAGATGCGCATGGTCATATCCGGGTACAGGGCCAGCGTGTCCGACTTGGTGCCGTCATAGTAGACCCACCCGTTGCGGATCATGACGCCCTTCTTCTCCTTTTCCATGTGGATCAGGTTGTCGCCGGACAGGAAGAGCACGGCGTTGCGCATGCGGCAGATCTGCCAGGGCATCGCCTTGGGCGTGCCGCCGTTATAGGTGTCGTTGGAAAACGCGGGTCGGAACGCGTTCACCTCGCGCATGCGGATATGCGCCACAAAATAGGTCATCGGCTGATCCGTCTGCTTCCGATCCACGATGATGGAGAGCGTATCGCTGCGATATTCCCAGTGGCCGTTTTCCACATCGACAATCACGACCTCCTCCGGGTCGGTCTCGGCGCGGAAGTACTCCGCCCACTTGTCGTCGGTCGGCTGCGCATCCGGCTCCGGCGTTGCTTCCGCGGCCGGTTCCGGCGTTTCAACCGGCTCCGGCGTGGCCGTCAGCGCCGGCGTTTCGGTCGGCTCCGGCGTGACCGCAGCTACCGGCGATGCCTGGGCCGGTACGGACGAGTGTGGTTCGGGCAGGAGCAGATACAGCGCCGCTGCGGCGATCAGGCCGAGCAGCAACGGCAGCAGGGCGAGCAGCAGGCGCTTTCCTCTGCCGCGCGCGCTCTTCTGATCCTTGCGGAGAGAAGCCAGAATCAACAGCGCCGCCGAGAGCAGCAGCCCAATCGCTGCGACCGCGATCACGAGCAGCAGGCGCATCGAAATGCCCTGTGCGGCGGTCTGGTCCGCCTCCGGCTCTGCCGTTACATTCGATATGGATGCCGGCTCCGCGGTCGGTTCCGGGGTCGGCTCAGGAGTCGGTTCCGGGGTCGGCTCCGGCGTGGGTTCCGGAGTCGCCGTCGGTACGGGCGGTATGTCCGAAAGGTGCTCGAGCAGATCGTCCCCGGTATCCTCTCCGACGGTTGTGCTCCGGAGGGTGTAATAACCGCCCACCGCCGCTTGCGGCCGCAGCAGTCTGAGGGACGGGAAGGCCTCTTCCAGCAGGCGCTGTGCAAGCGTTTCGCCGCTCTCACAGCCATAGGTCACGAGCGCCGCCATATCGGGCTGCGTGCCGGCCGGGCTTTCCGTGCCGTCCGCGATGCGCGGGGCAAGCGTATAATACTTTTTCGGCGCCCATGCGTCCTCCCGGCTCTTTGCAAGCTCCTCGAGCGCCAGCTCCACCGCCTCGCCCGTGAGCTGGTACGCGCCGTCCAGCTGATCTTTCACGGCGGCATAGCTGATCACCACATCGGGCCGCAGCGAATCGATCATCAGGGCGATGACACCCGCAACCGTGGTGTTCCTGCCCCATTCCTTATTGCTGCGGAGCATTCCGTAATCCGTGCCGCCGCGGCCGATAAACCCGGCATAGAGCGGCTGTACGGTCAAGCCGAGCGACCAGAGCGCATCGAGCGACTCATTGCGCAGGCCGGCCGTGCGCTCGG
The DNA here is from genome assembly GCA_029218485.1 of bacterium. Classification (GTDB taxonomy): domain Bacteria; phylum Bacillota; class Clostridia; order Christensenellales; family CAG-138; genus Aphodomorpha. The sequence continues at coordinate 3,693 of JAQXRK010000131.1, forward strand.
TCATGAACAGCACCTGCACGTCCACGCCGCGGTTGAGCAGCATCGGCAGCAGGCCGCCAAAGCTGATGAACTCCTCCGACGG
>JAQXRK010000132.1 GCA_029218485.1 bacterium
ATCATCCTTGATGACCCCGTGCTGCAGGAAGACGCGCCGGTTTTTCAAAACGCCCAGCACGACCTCCAGCAGATAGCAGACCGCCGCATTGGGCTTGCCGTATTTCTGCGAGCTGACATTGACCTCCGCCGCCAGATAATAGATCCAGTGGCGAAAGCTCCCGAAAGCGACGGTCGGTCCCAGCGACGCGACCTTCGGGTATTCCGCGGCGTCCGGCCGGATGGCGTACACGGCGTCAACCTGTTGCTGCTCCCGCCGAAGGTAGCGAAAGAACCAGTAACCGTTGTCCCGCGCCTCGGTCGCCGTCTCTGCGACCAGCCACAGGTGCGGCCGCCGCCTGCGCAGAACCGCCGCGGGCAGCAGCGCCAGCAGAAACAGGAAAATATGGCCGACATCCTGCAGCCGCACGTTTTTCAGCTTCGCAAGGAAGGATTCATTCATCCCGTTCTCCCCTTCGCTTCGTCCGGACCCATCCGGCGCAGCACCATTCCAGCCCGGAAACTGCTGCGGAAAGAGCCGTCCTGCGGCGATTTTGAGGCGTGCATAACATTGTGATATTCAGTGATGCCAACAAAATCGCTTATTCCCCTCTATGTGACATCCATCTTAGCATATACGAATGGAAAACACAATACTCCCTGCCTGCCCCATGGGATCGGCGCTGCGGCGGGCAAAGGCGTCGCTGCGCCGTGCCTTTAGCGATGGTGGCGCAACTCGCCGTTGGCTTCACCGGGTTTGATGTGTTATACTGGTAACAGCATCAAAGACAACGCGCGGGAACGCCGCTTTAGCCGCCATCCGGATGACGTCCCCGGCCGCTGCCGGCTCCGGGCGCGCGAACGATTGTCGTTGATTTGCCGCACACCGTTTGTACCCGGCAACTGCAGGAAACAGGAGGCTTGATACCATGTTGATCTGTGTTCTCATTCTATCCGCGCTCTCAGCCGCGCTGCTCGTCTGGGCCGTGGTCCTGCTGCTGCGCGCGCGCCGGCAGCAGGTGGATAAGGCGCTGCTCGAATCGCAGTCCGCGCTCCGGCAGGAGCTGCTGGACTCGCAGGCTGCGCTCCGGCAGGAGCTGTCACAGACGGTGCAAAACGCCGTCGCTTCGCTTGGCAACCTGCTCGGCGCCGGCCAGCAGCGGGCCTCCGAGCAGATGGAGCTCCGGCTCAAATCGTTTGAATCCGGCAGCGAGCAGAAGCTGGAGGCCATTCGCGAGACCATGGAACGCCGGCTGGCACAGCTGCAGGCGGACAACAACCAGAAGCTGGATCAGATGCGCGTTGTCGTGGATGAAAAGCTGCAAAAGACGCTGGAGACGCGGATGACGCAGTCCTTCCAGCTCGTGAGCGAGCGGCTGGAGCAGGTGTACCGGGGTCTCGGCGAGATGCAATCGCTCGCCTCCGGCGTCGGCGATCTCAAGCGCGTGCTCTCCGGCGTAAAGACGCGCGGCGTCCTCGGCGAAATCCAGCTCGGCGCCATACTGGAGGAGATCCTCTCCCCGGAGCAGTATGAGAAAAACGTGGCCACCCGGCCCCGCAGCACCGAGCGGGTCGAATATGCCGTCAAGCTCCCCGGCGACGACGGACACCCGGTCTACCTGCCCATCGATTCCAAATTCCCCGGGGATACCTACCAGAATCTGCTCGAAGCCTACGACAGCGGATCGCCGGATCGGATCCACGCCGCGGTCAACGCGCTCGCCGCGCAGATCAAAAAGGAAGCGCGCGATATCCGCGACAAGTACGTGTCCCCGCCCGATACGACCGATTTTGCAATCCTGTTCCTGCCGTTTGAGGGTCTCTATGCCGAGGTCGTCAACCGCGGTTTGATCGAGGAGCTGCAGCGCAGCTACCGCATCAACATCGCCGGGCCGTCGACCATGGCCGCGCTGCTCAACAGCCTGCAGATGGGGTTCCGGACCGTAGCGCTGCAAAAGCGCAGCAGCGAGGTCTGGCGCGTGCTCGGCGCGGTTCGGACGGAGTTTGAGAAGTTCGGCGCCACGCTGGAGCGCACGCAGAAGCGGCTGGACGACGCGCATCGCGAACTGGACGAGCTGGTCGGCACCCGCACCCGCCAGATCCAGCGCAAGCTGCGCAGTGTGGAGCGCATTGAAGACCCGGCTGCGCGCAGCGCGCTGCTGTCGCTCGACGATGCGCCGGAACTCCTACCGGATAAATTTTCCGAATAATCCGTTTTGGTGCTTGACATCCGCGGCGCATATTGTTACAATAATCGAGTGCGAAATGCGCTTGTAGCTCAGTGGATAGAGTGCCCGGCTACGAACCGGTAGGTCGCAGGTTCGAATCCTGCCAGGCGCGCCAAATCAGAGCAAACCCTACAGCGTTTGCTCTGATTTCTTTTTGGCAAAAAACGCATCCGGCTGCGCCTGTCTTCACAGCGTGCATGCGTGCCCTTTGCCCGCACCGGCCGGCGCTTGTTCATCAGTCCGTTTGAGCAGGCCGTATGCTGTGTGCAGCGCCGCACATAACAATCGCTGCTTTTCCTGTGCACAACTTGTCCAACCCCAGAATTGTACTCATAAACAGGGAGGAAAACCCATGCGGCATAACCGTATCACCCTGCTGCTGGCGGCATTGCTGTGCCTTGCCGCCATTTCCGCTTGCTCCGGGGCGAAACAGAGCGCCGAGCAGCCGACGCCCCCGTCGGTGCAATCGGCCGCGCTTGCCACCGCTGTCCCGACGCCGGAACCCACACCGGAGCCCACACCGGAGCCCACACCGGAGCCCACGCCGGAGCCCACGCCGGAGCCCACGCCGGAACCGACCGCCACGCCCGTGCCCGCCGTCGTGCTGTCGGACAATACGTTTATCGTTGCAAACCCGGAGCGGGATTGCAGCGTCAAGCTGCTTTGCGAGACCTATAAGCAGCTCGAAGCCCCGCTGCAGATGGAGGTGCGCCTTTCAGACGGCACCGTAGTGGGCAGCGCCGTGGTCAAGCAGCGTGAAACGAGGCTGAAATTCTGCCTCCCCACCGGCCTTGATCCCCGGACAACGCTGTATCTGTGGCAGGACGGCGTGGACTATGCGATCGATACGCTGGATATTGCGGTAACGGATCCGGATTATGAACCCATCCGCGGCAACTACGCGCGCGATGATATGATGGTCGCGCTCACGTTCGACTGCGCTTACGGGGAAGCGCAAACCGACTTTCTGCTGGATACGCTGCGCGCATATGATGTCCATGCGACTTTCTTTATGATCGGCACATGGATCGGCAATCACGGTCCGTGGATTGAAACCATGCTCGCGGACGGCCATGAGCTCGGCAATCATACCATGAACCATATTCGCTTTTCAAAGTCCTCCGCTTCCGCTATCAGGAAGCAGATCGAACAGACGAGCGAACGCCTGCTGGAAAACCACAACTATACCACGAAGCTGCTGCGCCCGCCGTATGGGAGCACGACCCCGGTTTCCAATGCTGTTGTGCGGTTCCTCGGGTCGGAGGTCATCATGTGGAGCCTGACCGCAGGGGATTCCAAACCGGATCAAACGGCAAAGCAGATCGTTCGCCGTATTCTGGACAACGTGAAACCCGGCGATATCATCCTGTTTCACAACGGCGCGCCGCAGATGCGCGAATATCTTGTGCCCATTCTGGACGAGCTGATCGCGCGCGGCTATACCTTCGGAACCGTTTCGGAGCTCATGGGCTGGACAGACGCATCGGAGGAATCGCTGTCCTGATAAAGCCCGCGCGCAGGCCATCCGGCAGCGCGATGCCTGACGGCTCCTTTGCTGCAGCGCTTCGCTTCCCGGCATAGCGCCGCAAGCCTGAGAGCAATCCCGGGCGCCACCGGGTCTGGCAATCCCGCTCCCGCGTCGCCGTTTGCGCGCAGTGCGGGTAGCGGCGGATATGGTTCGCCCCCGGGCGCCATGGTGCGGCATTCAGCACGCGCCGGGCACAGACTTGCCCCGGCGCGTCTTTTGTTGCGCTTCGCTGTGCCCCAATGCCGCGCTTTTGCTTGACAGTCCGTCCCCGCATGCTTATGATGACAAACGACGACAGTTTTAACCAATTTGGAGCGATTATGCAAAACAGAAGCCGCACGGTCTGGATACCGCTACTCCTTTGTGTACTGCTTTCCGCTGTATGCGCGCCGGGCTGCGCGCAGCCGGCAGAACCGCAGGAGATTCCTGCAACGCCGCAGCTGACGGCGGCAGCGACGCCGCGCCCGACGGCCGTGCCCACGCCCACGCCGGAACCCACGCCGGAGCCGACCCCGGAGCCGCGCCCGACCAGCTATATGGGCTCTGCCGAAGCGGATGTGCTGCTGCTGGATCAGGAGACGGTGCGGCTGGTCAAATCCCGCACCAACCAAATCCGCCTGTATGCCGCGCCCTCCCTCGACGCGCCGGTGGAGAATATCAAAAACCTTGTGACGGATGTGGCCAACAGCGAGCTGATCGTGCTGGGCGAGGAGACCGCGCAGGACGGCACGCCGTTCTACTACGTGCGCGCTGCATTCAACGGCGCGCAGGGGTATATGCCCGTCGCGCAAACGCGCGAGTCGGTGCTTGCCGCGGAGGGCGTGTCCGGCTGTGCGATCATGCAGCGGCCCGGCTGCGCGGTATACCGCTCCAGCAAAACGGAGAGCCGGCTGCTGGCGCGGGAGGATTACCACGCCGTTCGCGTGCTCGGATCGTATCGGGACTTCTATTATGTGGTGACGCAGGAGGGCGTCTACGGCTATGTCGATCCGGCACAGCTCAGAATGGTGACGCGCGAGCAGCTCGCCGACTACCTCGCGTACGGCCGGCTGGAGGACAGTGCGGAGACCTTTTCCGCAGCCGCGTTTGCCGATGCGGCGGAAGCGCTGGCCGGTGAGCGGGCGGAATCGGCCGAAGAGCTGATCGTATCGGAGCTGACGCGCGCAGGCCTGTATTTTTCACCGGGCTACTACCGGTATCTGGAAAAGCCGCTCGGCAACCAGCTGCTCTATCCGCAGGGACTCTATCAGGAGCCGGTGTACAACTCCCTGCGGTTCAAGCTCTGGAACAGCGCGGGAAACCTCGTCTATGCGGCGGGGCATGAGACCGAGTGGGCCTATCTGGGCAGCTACGACGAGGTTCAGCGCGGCGATCTGCTGTTCTTCTCCGAATACGGAGATGCCGATACGGCCGTTGTGCTGCCGTATGAGGTGGTGCTGCGCGGAAAGGACTCCGGGTATATCACCGCCTGCGGCGTCGCGCTCGGGGACGACCGCATGCTGGCCGTCGAGGACGGCACGGTCACGATCGTGGAGCATCTGAGCGAACAGCCTCTGATGCGGTTCTTTGACAGCGGCAGGCGCATCCTGCCCACGGTCACGGACGAGAAGGCGCACATGATCGAAACGATGATTGCGGCAATCTACGACCGCTTGGGCACGCCGTATCACAACATCGTGCGCACGGGCGATGCGAGCTACGACTGCTCCGGCATCGTCTGCTGGTCGCTTCGCTCGATGGGGATTCGCAGGGATAGGCGCAACGATACCGTGGAGATGGAGGAAACGACGGCGGCAGGCCTGTCCAATACGTTTGTTCTGCATCGCGGCGACGTGAAAATCCAGCTCTCGCGCATCAACGAGAAGGCCAAGGCGCAGGAGGATATCGCGCGGCTGGAGCGCGGCGATCTGGTGTTTCTGCTCAACGAAAAGCGAACCCGGATCGGCCATGTGATGCTCTATCTGGGCGACGGAAACGTCATCCATTCCACTACGGTCTCCGACGACTATCGCGGCACGCTGGTGGCGGGCTTTCGGCCGGAGCTGCAGGAGCTGTATTC
>JAQXRK010000133.1 GCA_029218485.1 bacterium
TCGCGGCCGTACTTGTTGACCTCCTCCTTGTTCTTCTCCCCGTGGGTCAGGCAGCCCGCGCCGCCGATGCAGCCGCCGGTACAGGCCATGCCCTCAATGAAATTGCCGCCGAGCACCTTCTGCCCCGCCTTCGCCTTGAGCAGCGCGGTGCGGCACGCCTCGATGCCATCGCAAGCGACGGGCTTGTACGCAAAGCTCCCGTCGAGTCCCTGCTCTTTGAGCGCCTCGGCCACCGCGTCCGACAGCCCGCGGCTGCGCGCGAAGATGCGGCCATAATAGGAGGCGTTGTCGAGCACCGCTTCGTCGAGCGTGGAGATATCGACGCCCACGCCGTCGAACAGCGCCTGCAGCTCCTCAAACGTGATCACGCTGTCGATATACGGCCGCACCTCCTCCTTCTGGAACTCCATCTTCTTGGCCGTGCACGGCCCGATGAACACCACTTTCGAGGTCGGCGCCGTCTTCTTGATATAGCGCGCGATGGTCGCCGCGGGCGAAAGGTTGTGCGAAACGTGCTCCGAGAGCATCGGAAACTGCTTGTGCACATAGTCCACGAACGCCGGGCAGCAGGAGCTGGTCAAAAAGCCCTTCCCGGCGAGCTCCTTCGCCTCGTCGAACGCGACCATGTCCGCGCCGAGCGCCGCCTCGACGACATGGAAAAAGCCGAGCTCGTGCAACCCCTCGATGACCTGACCGAGCTTCGCGTAGGTGAACTGGCTCGAGATCGAGGGCGCGACCACGGCGTACACGCGGTAGGCCGTGTTGTTCTCGCTGCCGCGCAGCAGCCGGATGACGTCGAGCAGGAACGATTTGTCCGCGATCGCGCCGAACGGGCACTGGTACACGCACGCGCCGCAGGAGATGCACTTGCCGTTGTCGATGCGGGCGCTGCCATCCTCGTTGCGCGAGATGGCCTTGACCTTGCACGCGCGCTCGCACGGCCGCTTCTGGTTCGCGATTGCGCCGTAGGGGCAGACCTTGGCGCATGCGCCGCACTCGATGCACTTGTTCTTGTCGATATGCGCCTTCTGGTGCGCGTCGAACGAGATGGCGCCGCGCTTGCACACATCCTCGCACCGGTGCGCGATGCAGCCCCGGCAGGACTCCGTGACCACATGGCCGCCCATCGGGCACTCATCGCACGCGATGTCGAGCACCTCCACCACGTTCGGGTTGCTCTTGTCGCCCCCCATCGCCAGCTTCACGCGCTCGGAGAGCACCGCGCGCTCCTTGTAGACGCAGCAGCGCATGGTGGGCGTTTTGCCGGGGATGATGGTCTTGGGGATGTCGAGCACATGCTCGGCCAGCTCGTCCGCCCATGCGAGGCGCACGACCTCCCGCAGCACCTTGTATTTCAGGTATTGGATCTTGGTGTCAAACTTCCGCATTTTGCTCCCCATTCCTCAATAATACGTCACCTGAATCCGCTTGCCCATCTGCTTGAGATCGCGCGCGACCCCCTCCACGAGCTGCATCTTGATGTTGAAGTTGATCGGCAGGCTCGGGTTCTGGTGCGCCGGATTGACCGCGCGGCCGACGAAGAAGTTGACATCGGTCGCCTCCTCGAACAGCATGCGCGCGATCTGTGAGGCGCCGTCCTTCTTGTAGCTCCAGTCGGTATAGCGGGCGTTGTCCTTCAGATAATCGTCCGCATATTCGAGCACGCGGCTGAACGTGATCACGCCCTCCGTCACGAGGTCCACGCCATCGATCGATGCCGTCGGCGGGATCGTCGGGTCGAGGTAGAGCGGCAGACCGGCCAGCAGCGGCTTTTGGAGGTATTCCGCCGCGAGCGTGCTCGTCGTCCCGCCGCAAACGATGTGCTTGCCCGGGCTGCCGAAGAACGCCTCGTGCATGCGCCTCAGGTCGCCGGGGTCGGAGGGCGGGCCGATCATCAGGTTCACGGTGCGGCGCGGCCGGATGCGCACGGCGCAGGCGGTCGTATCGTCGCCGGGCTTGTCGCCGTAGAGCCGCACGCACTCGCCCACGAGCATGGCCGCGAGCGTCTTGGCCGTGAACGAGCCGTCGTACACCGTTTCCAGAAACGATGCGATCTCCTCGCGCTGCCAGCCGAAGTTGAGCGTCATCCCCACGCCCGCGTGGATCGCGCCGTCGCTCATGGCGACGAACACATCCCCCTCCTCGAGCGGGATGTGCGCCTTCAGAATGCGCTTGCCGTCGATGACCTGCTCGGTCTCCTCGTACTCGAGGCGCTTGCCGTGCCGCAGCAGGATCACGCGCGGATTGTCGTACTGGATCAGTTCCGCCTCGCGGTTGTTCCCGATGCGGATGATCGTAAACGTTGAGTATGCGGCCTGCCGCACCCGGCAGACCGGGAGCGTCGCCGCGATGGTGGCCACGCAGTCCTCGACCGTGAGGCCGCCGGCGATCATGGTCGACAGGATCTTCGACGTCAGCGTCGAGAGGATGTTTGCCTTGACGCCGCTGCCCAGCCCGTCGGCCAGCACCACGACGGTCGCGTTCTCGCCCTGCTCCACGATCTCCACGTGGTCGCCGCAGAGCTGCTCGCCGTACTTGTTTGCCGAAACGAAGCCGATATCGGTGCACAGCTCAGTCATAGCGCAGCGACTCCTTGAGCTTCGTGAGCGCGACCTTGGTCTCCGCCGTGGTCTCGCCGAGCAGGGAGGCGATCTCCTGCACGGTGCGCATCTGCTTTTCGATGACGCGGTCGGTCACCTCGATGGTCGTGCGGCTGAGCTGCTCGCGCGCAATGCGCTGCGCCTCCTCCGCGGTCACATCGCGCATGATGCAGATGATCAGGTGGTAGCTGCGGTCGAGCACCAGCGTCTGATCCACATATTTTTTGTATTCCTCGAGATACACGCGCTGGTGGTACTGGCTGCGGCCGGTGCGCTGCAGCTCGAAGAACGGCAGCGGGTCGAGCACACGCACGACCTGCTCGCCGATGAGCGCGCGCGGATCGTCGATGTTCAGCAGGTGGCAGGCGGCCTGATTCAGCTGCTGCAGCTCCAGCTTGTCGTTGAGCACGAGGATCGCGTTCGGCGTGCTGCGGATGATGTTGTCGGAGAACGACTGCGCCTTTTCCGACAGATACGGCAGGCACATCGACAGATCCGCCTTGCCCTGCAGCACGGCGGCAGCCTTCTCCCGGCAGGTGTCGTAGCCACAGGAACCGCAGTTGAGCTCCTGCTCCGGCGTAAATTTGCCCATCTCGTGCAGCACCGCCTCGATTGCGGCGGAACCGGGCGCCATGCGGTGCACGGCCAGCTCGCCCATGCGCTTTTTCAGTTGCTCCGGCTCCGGCTGCGCGACGGAGAAGTCCTCGCTGCCGGCATAGCGGTTGACCGCCATATATTCGCGCACCGGCGCGCGGCGGCTCTGATCCATCGCCGGCCCGCCGATGCAGCTGCCCACGCAGGCCGACAGCTCGACAAAGCAGTGGTCGAGCTTGCCGGAGAGCGCGTCCTCAATCGCCCGGCGGCAGTTCTCCACGCCGTCTATGGCAAGATAGGTATAGTCCGGATTGTCCGCGGCCATCGTGCGCAGAATGCCGCCCGTCGTCGGGAACAGCCGCGCACGCCCACGCGCCCCGGTGTCCGGCACCGGCTCGATCGAAACGCCGCTCTCCTCCAGCCATGCGGACAGCTCCTCAAACGTGAGCACGCAGTCCACAATGCCCGGATACTTCTCGGCCTCGTCCTTCTTGGAGATGCACGGCCCGATGAACACGGTCTTTGCGTCCGGGAAGCGGCGCTTCAGCTCCGTGCAGTGCGCCTGCATGGGCGAGAGCACATGCGCCAGGTATTTCACCGCGGCCGGATAATATTTCTGTACCAGTCTCACCACAGAGGTGCAGCAGGTTGAAATAATAACGTCCTGCTTTCCCTCGCGGATCATATTTTCATACTCCGTCTTTACGATATACGCACCAATGGCAGTCTCTTCCGCAGCAAAGAAGCCGAGCTTTTGGAGCGCCGTTTCCAGCTCGCTGATTCCCGATACGGAAAAATCCGCGATAAATGACGGCGCAACCGCCGCAATCACACGCTTTCCTGCACGGATGGCGTCTTTTACCCGGTCGGTGCTGTCGATAACGGATTTCGCGTTCTGCGGACACGTTACCACGCACCGGCCGCACAGGATGCACTCGTCGTCGATGATGTGCGCCTGATGGTCAGAAAATTTGATAGATTTGACCGGACATTCCCGGATGCAGCGGTAGCAGTTTTTA